>JALFCW010000011.1 GCA_022771625.1 Prevotella sp. | reverse complement strand
AGCGAGGAAGCTTTCATGGAGGGAACCAAGTCTTGGCTCTCTAACCTGAAGATTCGCGGATCATGGGGTCAGTTGGGTAACCAGGAGGCTTTGAGCGATTACTATCCAGCTATCAATACATACAATATCAATGCCAAGTATGCATTCGATGGCAAGGTAACATCTGGATACTACCAGAGTTCATACAAGATCAACACCATCACTTGGGAAAAGGCGACCACATGGGGCGTAGGTGTTGACCTGGGATTCCTCGATAACAAGATTACTGCATCTGTTGATTACTACAACCGTCTTACAGATGGTATCCTGATCTCTGTAGATGCTCCTTACGAGTTTGCTTTGGGTAGCTATCTTGACAATGTGGGCCAGATGCGCAACCAGGGTGTCGAGATGAGCCTCAACTACAACGATAAGATTGGTGAGGTGACAGTAGGCGCAGGCTTGAATGTTGCATACAACAAGAACAAGATTGAGAGCATGCCTGGTAAGGGATACGTAGGTACTGGCTACAACCAGCGCAACGCTACCGGTCAGGAGTTCAACAGCTACTATGTATATAAGGCTGACGGATTCTTCCAGAGTGATAAGGAAGCACAGGACTATATGGACTACTACTGGCCAGCAGACGGTTCAAAGGGTTCTTGTCCTTTCGGCGGTGGCAGCTTCAAGGCTGGTGACTTGAAATATGCGGATATCAACGGTGATGGCAAGATTGATGCCGAGAACGACCGCTTCTATGCAGGCAGTTCTGTTCCTCGCTGGACCTTCGGTTTGAACCTGAACGCAGCTTGGAAGGGTTTCGACCTCTCTCTGTTCTTCAATGGACAGTTTAAGGCTTACCGCTACTTCGATGCATACGAGGTAGAAGGTGCTTTTGTGGGCGACAGCTCTCACCCAGCAACCATCTGGAGAGACTCCTGGACTTACAACAAGTCAAATCCTAAGATGCCAAGATTGTTCACCAATACAAACTCTCCTAGCTCTTCTCGTCAGGTGATTTCTACATTCTGGCTCAAGAATGTATCTTATTGCCGTTTGAAGAACTTGCAGCTGGGTTACTCACTTCCTAAGTCGGCACTCGAATTCCTGCATGTCAACAAGCTACGTGTTTACTACTCTTGCGAGAATTTGTTCACAATCGACGACCTCGACATCAACGTGGATCCAGAGGCTACGAGCCAGCGACTCAGCTCTTATCCATTGCTCCGCACTCACTCATTCGGTTTGAGCGTAACATTCTAATAACTTAAAAAGGATATTATCATGAGAAATCTTAAGAAATATATATTTATCGGCATGACCGCCCTCTTGGCAACCTCATGCTCCGATTTCCTCGATACAGCCCCAAAGGATGCCCTTTCACCTGTCAGCACCTGGCAAACCCAGGACGATGCAGACAAGTTCCTCGTTGGCTGTTACAACAATTGGCAAGACCAATACAATTCCGGTTGGGGCTGGGATGGTTTCCTCCTGTATTGGGATGGTACAAGTGACTTTGGTTACGACCAGTTCTCCTGGGAGGGTTATACACCTATCGGCAATGGAACTGTGACCGCATCAAGCGGTAGAGACTGGTACGACTTCTCACGCATCCGTCGCGTCAACGAGCTGTTGGCTAACATAGACAAGTGTACTATGCCAGAAACAGCCAAGAAAGACATTATGGCTCAGGCTCGTTGGATTCGCGCTTACCGCTATTTCCTGATGAATTGGAACTATGGTGGTGTACCTATCATCGAAAGCTATGCTACTGCAGAGGAAGCTATGGTTCCACGTAAAAGCGAGCAGGAGGTGAAGGAGTATATCGAGAAGGAACTCGACGAGTTGGTAAACGATATCAATGTAACTCCTGCAGCCCGTGGTCGCATCGCCAAGGGTGCAGCTCTGGCTCTCCGCATGCGCGAGGCTCTCTATTATGGAGACTATGCTACTGCTAAGGATCGTGCTGAGAAGATCATTGCACTGAATCAGTATGAGTTGGACAACAACTATGCTAACCTGTTCAATGTAGCAGGTCAGGATTCCAAGGAAATCATCCTTGCCGTACAGGCTGTAGAAAACGACTACTATAACGATGTGATTGGCCGTATGTACAACAACGCCGATGGCGGTTGGTCTTCTATCGTTCCTAGCTACGGCTTGATCGACACCTATGAAATGGCAAACGGCTTGACCAAGGACGAACCGGGTTCTGGCTATGATCCTACTCATCCATTCAACAACCGTGACCCACGTATGGCAATGACTGTCATCTATCCTGGTTGTGACTACATCAATGGTAATGGTAAAGAGGCTATCTACAATTCGCTTGACAAGACTATAAATGGAGCTTCTAATGCCAACTTTTACACCGCAGCCGACAACAGTTCAAAGACTGGTTTGACATGGGGTAAGTACTTGGCACCTATGAACCAGTATCCTGACATCTGGAACACCACTTGCCAGCCTATCGTCTTCCGCTATGCAGAAGTATTGCTTACTTACTGCGAGGCAGAGAATGAATTGAACGGTCCTTCTGCTCAGGTTTACACCTACCTGAATATGGTTCGTAACCGTGTTGGTATGCCTGATGTAGATGAAGCTAAGTACAATACCAAGGAGAAGCTTCGCGAGTTGATTCGTCGCGAACGTGGTGTTGAGTTCGCAGGTGAGGGTATCCGCCGTGCTGATATCTTACGCTGGAAGGATGCCAGTGGCAAGATGTTGGCTGAGACTTTGCTGAACTGCACATTGGAGCGTCGGGTTGGTACTGTGAGCATGGATAAGTCTGTAGCTCCTGGTATGCGTGCCACTATCAATGTAAATGCTTCTGCAGCTGACAAGAAGATTGAGGATCGTGTATTCAAGACCACCAACCGTTATCTCCCTATCCCACAGGGTGCACTTGATGCTAACTTGCAGTTGAAGCAGAACGACGGTTATTAAAAACAAAAAGTACTGAGTACATCATTCAGAAAGTACTCAGTACTC
>JALFCW010000131.1 GCA_022771625.1 Prevotella sp. | reverse complement strand
AGAAGTGGCGTTGTAAATGGTATAAGACGTGAAATTGAGGGCTATATAAGTGATTTTTTATTAAAATATCCCCGTCTTTTTGTTTATTTAACGGGCGGAGTGCATCTTGATTTGCACATTTCAGAAAAAATGCGCATCTTTGCAGATGATTTCATTGTCCCCTACGGATTGAACCGGATTTTAGAGTACAAGAATTAGACATATTTATACATTTGATGAGAAAGATAACACTAATAGCACTTTTATGTGCAACTGTATTGACAGCCAATGCGCAGAGCGGAACAAATTCGCCCTATAGCCAGTATGGCCTCGGAGTATTGTCCGACCAGTCGCAGGGCTTCAATCGTGGTATGAACGGAGTGGGATTGGGAATGAGATTCTCCAATCAGGTCAACACACTCAACCCTGCCTCTTACTCGGCTGTTGATTCGCTTACGATGATTTTCGATGCGGGATTGTCGGGGCAAGTCACCAATTTCAAGGAGGGAGGACGAAAACTCAATGCTAATAATGCCGACTTCGAGTATGTTGTCGGTTCATTCCGCCTCTTCCCGAAAATCGGTATGACATTCGGTATATTACCGTTTACCAACATCGGATACAACTATAGTGGCAAGAGCACTGTGGGTGTTGACGATGAGGGGCAGCCTTCTTCCACATCCACCGAGACCCATAGCGGTGAGGGTGGTGTTCATCAGGCTTTCATCGGTGCCGGATGGAATTTCTACAAGGGACTATCTGTAGGTGCCAACCTGGGATATCTTTGGGGCTCCTACGACAAGAGTGTCACTGTGAGCAACAGCGATGCTTACGTGAATACGGTAATGCGTTCATATTCAGCCACGGTGAGAAGTTACAAGATTGACTTTGGACTTCAATGGGAGCACAAGTGGGACAAGAAGAATGTGACTACCCTCGGTGTCACTTACGGTCTTGGACATAGTCTCAACAGTGATCCTGAACTCATCACCACCATCACCAACCCTCAGACGGGTGTTGCTACATACGACACTGTGAGGGTGAGCGACGGTCTGCACATCCCTTCCACATTCGGAGTCGGTATGTCGTGGACTCGCAACAACTCACTTACCATCGGCATCGACTATACCCTCCAGAAGTGGGGCAGTTGCGATTATCCTGAGCTCAACACCTCAACTGGTGAGTATCGCAAGGTGAGCGGTTTGCTAAAAGATCGTCAAAAGGTGACACTCGGTGCCCAGTGGATACCAAATCCCATGAGCCGCAAATTCCTGAATCGCGTAAACTACCGCTTTGGTGTGTCATATAACACTCCCTACATAAAGGTCAACGGTCAGGACGGTCCTAAGGAATACAGTGTTAGTGCTGGTTTCGGTTTACCGATAGTCAATTCTTGGAACAACCGTTCGATGCTCAATATCAGTGCCCAGTGGGTTAGAGCGTCCGCCAAGGATCTCATCACCGAGAACACATTCAGAATCAACATCGGTCTGACGTTCAATGAGCGCTGGTTCATGAAGTGGAAAGTGGAGTAATCAAAAATAATAGAATTGAGTCATATATATATATATAATAAGGTGGCGAAATCGGGCAGCGTATTGCTCGTGTCGTTGTTTCTCCTCATGGCGTCATGCTCTGAGGAGAAAGAGCATATTGCCCCGGCTATCCATGATCGCGACTCAGTGTCGATGATGACATCCTATGGTGTGAATACATTAATCTCCGACTCTGGAGTGATAAAATATCGTATTGTCACCGAGCGATGGGATGTCAACACCATCAAGAATCCGTCGCGATGGACCTTCATCTGCGGAATATTCATGGAGCAGTTTGACGAGAAATTCCATATCGAGGGATATATCCAGGCCGACACTGCATGGTATTACGACCAGTTGAAATTGTGGGAACTGCGCGGAAGAGTACGTCTGCGCAATGTAAACGGTTTGCGCTTCTCCAGCGAGGAACTCTTCTGGGATGGTGTAAAGCACGAACTCTATTCCAACAAATATTCTAAGGTGATTACTCCCGAGCGCACACTTGAGGGTACATATTTCCGCAGCGACGAGAACATGCGCCATTATACTGTGAGCAATTCGAAGGGCTCATTTGTAAAGAGCGACATGGACAACAAGACAAAGGACGAGCAACCCGCAGCTGGCAATAATGCTGGTAAGGATGCTGGCAAGGGCAATGCCGCCGCAAAGGACACCGTCAAGGTGGAAATGCCCAAGCGCCAACAGGTAAAACCATTCAAGAAGACAAAAACTCAAGAAGTTAAGAATACAAAATGACAGATACCATTATAGCACTGATAGTCACAATGATATTCTCCGCATTCTTCTCGGGTATGGAGATAGCCTTTGTGTCGAGCAATCGACTCCTTGCCGAGATGGACACCAGCGGAAGTCCTAGTCAGCGTGCCATCAGTTTTTTCTATCGACATCCCAACAATTTCGTATCCACGATGCTTGTGGGCAATAACATCGCCCTCGTTATTTATGGTATCTTGTTTGCGAAAATATTCGACGCCACACTGTTCAGCAGTCTTGGTGATGGTGAGCGGGTTACAGCCGACACGATTCTCTCCACCGTCGTGGTACTCTTCACGGGTGAGTTTCTTCCCAAGACCATCTGCAAGAGCAATCCCAACACGATGCTCTCGCTGTTTGCCATCCCCGCCATGGTGTTCTATGTGTTGCTCTATCCCATCTCTCGCTTCGCCACATTCCTCTCACGAGCCATGCTCTTTATCATGGGAGTGAAGATGGAAAAACAGAAGGAGGGAGCAGGGTTTACCCGTGTGGATCTCGACTATCTCGTGCAGAGCAGTATCGACAACGCCAAGGACGACGAGGAGATAACCGACGAGGTGAAGATCTTCCATAATGCCCTGGATTTTAGCGACACGAAGGTGAGGGATTGTATGGTGCCCCGCACCGAGATTGAGGCTGTGGATGTGGAGGACTGCACAGTGGATGAACTCCGCAACAAGTTTATAGAGAGCGGATTCTCGAAGATTATCGTATATAAGGACGACATCGACCATATCATCGGCTACATCCATTCATCTGAGATGTTCCGCAATCCCGAGAAATGGCGCGACGGCATCCGCACCTTGCCCTATGTCCCCGAGACGATGGCGGCAAAGAAGCTCATGCACACCTTCATGCAACAGAAGAAATCCATAGGAGTGGTGGTGGATGAGTTTGGAGGCACAAGCGGTCTCGTGTCCCTTGAGGACATCGTCGAGGAGATATTCGGCGAGATTGAAGATGAGCACGACACAAGTAATTATGTTGCCCGCAAGACCGAAGAGGGCGACTATCTTCTCTCAGCCCGTTTGGAGATTGAGAAGGTTAATGAGATGTTCGACCTCGAACTTCCCGAAGGTGACGAATATATGACAGTTGGCGGACTCATACTGCATGAATATCAGAGTTTCCCGAAACTCAACGAAATAGTGACAATTGGCGACTACGAATTCAAAATAGTGAAGTCAACCATGACAAAAATCGAGCTTGTGAGGTTAAAAGTAGTGAAGAAATAAAGTTTTTTCCACTTTTCTTCCTTTATTTGATATATTTTTTGTAATTTTGTGCGCTAAAAATGACAATATAAATAAAAAACAATAAAACAAAGAAATGGCAGCAATTGGAAAAATTCGAAAAAACGGCGGATTCCTGATTATCATTTTGGGATTCGCTCTCTTCGCTTTCATCGCTGAAGAGGCATTCCGTTCTTGCGAGGCTGCAAGCAACGAAAAGCGCCAGCAGGTGGGCGAAGTATTAGGTAAGAAAATCTCCGTTCAGGAGTATCAGGACCTCGTTGACGAGTATCAGGAGGTTATCAAGATGACACAGGGTAGGGACAATCTCTCAGAGGATGAGCTCAACCAGGTGAAGGATCAGGTGTGGAACACATTCGTGAGCAACACTATCCTTGCCGATGAGGCTGAGAAACTCGGTCTGACTGTTACCGACGCCGAACTCCAGAACATCATGAAGCAGGGCACCAACCCCATGCTTATGCAGTCGCCCTTCGTAAATCAGCAGACTGGTCGCTTCGATGCATCGATGCTCACCAAGTTCCTTGCCGACTACAAGGCTATGCAGTCTAATCCTCAGAACGCACAGATGGCTGAGCAGTACAAGAAGATCTATGACTACTGGAAGTTTATCGAGAAGACACTGCGTCAGCAGACTCTCGCCCAGAAGTATCAGAGCCTTCTCTCTCACTGTCTTATCAGCAACCCCGTATCTGCCAAGATGGCTTTCGAGGGTCAGAACGAGGAGAGCGACATCCAGTTGGCTTCAATCGCTTATTCTACCATCAACGACAACAAGGTGACTATCACAGATGCCGACCTCAAGGCAAAGTATAAGGAGAATGAGGCAATGTATGAGCAGTATGTTGAGAGCCGTGACATCAAGTATGTAGATTTCCAGGTGTTGGCTTCTGCAGCTGACCGCAAGGCTCTTATGGCTACTATGACCGACGCCCAGAAGCAGCTTCAGGCTGGCGCCAATCCTGCTGATGTAGTGCGCAAGGCTCAGTCGCAGATTCAATACACAGGTATCGCCGTGTCGTCAAAGGCATTCCCGATGGACATCAAGGCAAAGATCGACTCAATGGCAGTAGGTCAGACAACTGCTCCGTTTGAGACTGCAATGGATAATACACTCAATGTCATCAAACTCCTGTCTAAGGTGTCATTGCCCGACTCTGTTGAGTATCGTCAGATTCAGGTGGGAGCAGCTACTGTTGATGCTGCACGCAAGACTGCCGACAGCATCTACAATGCTATCAAGGCTGGTGGCGACTTCGAGGCTATCGCCAAGAAGTATGGTCAGGAAGGCAAGAGCATGTGGATGACAGGTGCTATGTATGAGGGTGCACAGGGTATCGATGCCGACACCAAGTCGTTTATTGAGGCTCTTGTTAACACCGGTGCCGGTGAGGTAAAGAACCTCCAGTTCTCTCAGGGCAATGTGGTTCTTCAGATTGTCAACCGCAAGGCTATGACCGACAAGTATGTTGCCGCTGTGGTTAAGCACACAATCGATTTCTCTAAGGGTACTTACTCTGCAGCATACAACAAGTTCAGTCAGTTTGTAAGCGAGAATCAGACTCTCGAGGCTCTTGAGAAGAACGCAGCCAAGTATGGCTTTAAGGTGGCAGAGCGTCGCAATATGGTTAACTCAGAGCACAACGTAGCTGGCATCCGTGCCACACGTGAGGCAATGAAGTGGGTGTTCGATGCTAAGACTAAGAAGGGTGATGTATCACCTCTGTATGAGTGTGGCAACAACGACCATCTTCTTGTAGTGGCTCTCACAGGTGTTCATCCTGTAGGTGTTCGCGATCTTGAGGATGTTAAGGATATCGTTAAGCAGGAAGTTCTCATCGACAAGAAGTTTGAGATGCTTGAGAAGAAGCTTGCCGGTGCCAACAGTATTGCAGCAGCCAAGGCCAAGGGTGCTCAGGTTACCGACGTAAAGCAGGTGACATTTGCAGCTCCTGCATTTATCCCGACACTTGGTGCAAGCGAGCCTGCCCTCAGCGGTGTGGTTGCAGCTACCAAGCAGGGTCAGTTCTGCAAGCGTGTCATCAAGGGTAATGCCGGTGCTTACATGGTTCAGGTAGTGAAGAAGGCTAAGCGTCAGGGTGTTAAGTATGATCAGAAGGCCGTAGAGACCCAGCTCCAGCAGCAGGCTCTTCAGGCAGCCGGAATGTTTATGCGTGAGCTCAACATGAAGGCCAAGGTTGTTGACAACCGCTACCTCTTCTTCTAATATCACACATAGAAGTCATATACATTTTATTTTCATAATTTTGGGCTGCACTTTATCAATAGGTGCAGCCTTATTTTTGTTTATACAAAGCTTTTGGATGTCCGTTCAAAGCTTTCGGATGTCCGTTCAAAGCTTTCGTATGGAGATACAAAGGCTTTAATGAGGTATTAGGATAGTTAAGGGGGATTGTTTTATAAGTTAAGTTCTGATAGTTTAATAACTGCTGTTATAAACATTAGTGGAAAGGGCATTATTATGACAGTAACATAGTCATAGTTATATAATAAGTATAGGGAGAAGTAACAGCATAAGAAAAGGCTGCACCTCTCAGAGGCGCAGCCTTTATTGTTAATAAATGATGTTGTCTAAATCAAATTAGAGAGCGAATTTGTAACCGAGAGTAATCTGGATAACAGAGTTCTTTGTACCTTCTACATCGTCACCCTTGAATGACTTTGTGAGACCGAGGTTGTAACGAGCGTCAATTACGAAATCAGAAATCTCGTAAGAAAGACCAACAGGAATAGAAAGATCTAACTTCTTGCATCCATCCTTGATGTCGGTGTCACCTGCCTTTGCGCTCAGAAGGAAACCAGGCTGAATACCGGCCTTGATAGCAAGACCCTTAACAACATAGTAGTTAGCCAATACAGGGATGTTGAGGTAGTCCATCTTAATCTTGCCACCATCAAGTTTTACTCCCTGCATAGAGTAACCAACACCAGCGGTAAGAGCGAAAGCGTCAGAAACCTGATAGCCGAGTTCAGCACCAGCTGCAACGCCAATCTTCATGTCACCTTCTGATTTTGTCATGTTAGCGAGGTTCATACCTACGAAAGGCTTAAGAGTAAGTGTACCAGCCTCAGCCTGGGCGCTTGCTGTAAGTGTTGCAAATGCCATTGCAACCATCATCATAAATTTCTTCATAATGTTTTAATTTAAAATTAATAAATAATATGTTTACTAAAGTGGCATCATTATTGATACCGGGTGCAAAGTTAATATATATATTCCATTTATCCAAGAAAAATTACTAAAATTTTTGTTTCTAATATAAAATTTTGATATAAAATATGTGAAAATGAACAATACAATTCTTTTGTCTCGTCTTTTTTTGCTAACTTTGCGGTCGATAATAAGATTCAGAAGTCACATGGTTTTTCATAAGATAATAAAGGCTGCACTCATCTGGGTGCAGCCTTATTGTGTTAAAATTGATGTATAATCAAATTAGAGGGCGAACTTGTAACCAACAGTGAACTGGAATACAGTGTTCTTGTTGTCGAATCCCTCAAGCACCTTGGTCATACCCCAGTTGTAGCGGGCATCGATTACGAAATCAGAAATCTCGTAAGACAGACCTACAGGAATTGAGAGGTCGAATGATTTGAAGCCATCCATATCTACAGATACACCTTCTGCTTTAGCCTTAGACTTTACCTTAAATGCGGGCTGAATACCTGCCTTAACAGCCAATCCCTTTGTGATATAGAAATTAGCAAGGATTGGGATGTTGATGTAATCAAGATTCATTTTTACTCCATCATTCTTTGCACCCTGCATAGAGTAGATAGCACCAGCGGTAACAGCGAAAGACTCGTTAAGCTGATAGCCAAGCTCTGCACCGGCTGCAAGACCAACCTTTGCGTCACCATTACCATCGGTGATATTGGCAACGTTAATACCAACGAGAGGCTTAAGAGTAAGTGTACCAGCCTCTGCCTGTGCGCTTGCTGTAAGTGTTGCAAATGCCATTGCAACCATCATCATAAATTTCTTCATAATCTTTTTTTTAAAATTATTAAATAATGTGTTTACTAAAGTGGCATCATTATTGATACCGGATGCAAAGATAATATATATATTCCATTTATCCAAGAAAAATTACTAAAATTTTTGTTTCTAATATAAAATTTTGATATAAAATATGTAAAAATGGACAATACAATTCTTTTGTCTCGTCTTTTTTTGCTAACTTTGCGGTCGATAATTTGATTTTGCAATCTATATAAATAAATAATAAGGTATATGAAGAAACAAAAGATTTATAGCCTTGCCGTGGCAATATGCATGACGGCAACAGTGAACGCCCAGACGGGTGGCATATCCTCCAAGATGCTGGGAGAGATACAAAAGCAGAATAAGATGACTCCGGCGGAGAACGCTATCGCTAATGCCATTGCGGCAAACTCGATTGATAATCTGGCACAAAACCGCAATAATGCTGCGGAACTGGACACATACTTCAGTATCGAGACCCCAAAGCAGACTATCACCGACCAGAAGAGTTCGGGACGCTGCTGGATGTTTAGCGGAATGAATGTGCTCAGAGCCAATTTCGCCAAGCGCACCGACTCGCTCAGAGTGGAGTTCTCACAAGCTTACCTCTTCTTCTACGACCAATTGGAGAAGGCCAATCTCTTCCTTCAGGGAGTGATAGACACGGGTAAGAAGCCCATTGACGACCAGAGGGTGCAGTTCTTCTTTAAGAACCCCATCAACGACGGTGGAACATTCTGCGGAGTGGCCGACCTGACTGAGAAATACGGACTTGTGCCAAAGCAAGTGATGCCCGAGAGCTATTCGAGCGACAACACATCCAAAATGGCACGACTGATTTCATCTCGACTGAGGGAAGACGGACTGATATTGCGCAAGATGGTGGCAGATGGCAAGAAAGCTGCTGACATCGAGAAGGCCAAGACCGAGATGCTCGCAACGGTATATCGCATGCTCGCCCTCACCATCGGCGAACCGCCCACGCAGTTCACCTACGCCCATCGCAACAAGGATGGAAAGGCTGTGGGAGAGCCCAAGACATATACCCCGCAGGAATTCTTCAAAGAGGTGGTGGGCGACAAGCTCAACGGCACTTTCATCATGGTGATGAACGACCCACGACGTCCTTACTACAAGACCTATGAGGTGGAGCTCGACCGCCATACCTACGACGGACACAACTGGAAATACCTCAATCTGCCGATGGACGACATAGAGCAGTTGGCTATAGCCTCGCTTAAGGACGGACGTAAGTTGTATAGCTCGTATGACGTGGGTAAGATGCTCGACCGCAAGCGCGGATACGGCGACACCGAAAACTTTGACTATGGATCGCTGATGGGCACCACCTTCGGTATGAACAAGGCAGAAAGAATAAGCACCTTCGACAGTGGTTCCACACATGCCATGACCCTCACTGCCGTTGACCTCGACGCCAACGGTAAGGCAAAGAAATGGAAGGTGGAGAACAGTTGGGGAGCATCATGGGGACAGCAAGGCTGCATGATAATGAGTGACAGATGGTTCAGGGAGTATATGTTCCGACTTGTGGTTGACAAGAAATATGTGTCGGAAGAGTTGCTCAAGCTCAATGAGCAGAAACCGGTGATGGTGACTCCTGAGGACCCGCTTTTTATAAATGAAGAATGAAGAATGGAGAATGAAGAATGACCCATGGAAGAAATTAAGGCAATGATAGCGAGCGGCAACCTGGTGGTTGCCCTCGCACTACTTACAGAGAGATTGACAAAGGAACCGGAGAATGTCGAGGCCCTGAAGATGAGAGGCGAACTGCTGCTCAAGATGGGCGACAAACAGGGAGCACAGGAAGATGCCCGCCGTCTGATGGAGATAGCCCCCGAAATGGCAAGCGACATCACGGGGGATTTCACTGCAAAAGGTGTGGAACAACGCCCTAAACGTAAGGTAAGTAACCTCAATCCCCTCGGTATTTAAGAAAAATCACAGTAAAATCGAAAAAAAGTAGCAAATTATTTGTGTATTTCACAAAAATGTTATACTTTTGCACCGTAAAAATACAATAAGTAAGTAACATTAAAAAAGAAATAATTATGAGTTTGAATCAGTTCGCATACTTTTACGGCTTTTACTTTTACTTTGCAGGGAACTGTGAAGCGGGAAGTTGCGTGTAGATTTCAACTTATGACAAGAGATTAAAAATACTCAAGGGTCCCGCTTCATTCTGAATGTTGCGGGACTTTTTGAGTAATTGAAAGATTGAAAAATTGAAAAATTGAAAGATTGAAGATTGTAAATTGACTATAAATAATGAAGAGAATAGCAATACAAGGAATGATTGGTTCGTTCCACGACATCGCTGCCCATCAGTATTTCGAGGGCGAACAGTTGCAGTTGATATGCTGCGACACTTTCGAGCAAGTGTTCGAGAGCGTCAAGAAGGACCCGACGGTAATTGCAATGACAGCCATCGAGAATACTATTGCCGGCAGTTTGCTCCACAACTACGAGTTGTTGCGCGATTCCGGACTCAGTGTAGTGGGGGAGCATAAGTTGCATATATCCCACTGTATATGCTGTCTGCCCGACGACGAGTGGGAGACAATCCAAGAGGTTCACTCTCATCCTGTAGCCCTGATGCAATGCCGCAACTTCCTGGCCCAGCATCCCGAGATAAAGGCAGTGGAAAGCGAAGACACCGCCGGCTCGGCCAAGTATATCGCAGAGAACAGTTATAAGTGCCAGGGATGGGCTGCGATATGCAGCAGTGCGGCAGCCCGACTTTACGGTCTGAAGGTGCTTGAGGACAATATCGAGGACAACAAGCACAACTTCACCCGTTTCCTCGTGTCGTCAAATCCCATGAAAGCCGATTTCCTTCGTCCGCTGGAGAAGACCAACAAGTCGAGCCTTGTCTTCTCACTTCCTCATGAGGAGGGATCGCTGTCGCAGGTGTTGAGTATTCTCAATTTCTACAAGATCAACCTGACGAAGATACAGTCGCTGCCAATCATAGGTCATGAGTGGGAGTATCTCTTCTATGTGGATGTCACCTACGACAATCTCACTCGCTATCGTCAGAGTATCGATGCAATAATTCCGCTTACAAAAGAACTTAAAATATTAGGTGAATATGTGTCCAAATAATATCAAACCAGCAGAGCGTCTTTCGCTCGTCAGCGAATACTACTTCAGCAGAAAACTGAAGGAGGTGGCACAGATGAACGCCGAGGGTAAGGACATCATCAGTCTTGCCATTGGCAGTCCCGACATGCCACCGTCGAAACAAACAATACAAACATTGTGCGAGGTGGCAAGCCGCCCCGATACTCATGGATATCAGCCCACAATGGGAACACCCGAATTGCGCAAGGCAATGGCGGATTTCTATAAGCGATGGTATGGAGTGGAACTCAATCCCGCCACCGAAATCCAACCTCTTATCGGTTCTAAGGAAGGCATTCTGCATGTCACTCTCGCCTTCGTCAATCCCGGCGAGGAGGTGCTTGTGCCCAATCCCGGTTATCCCACCTACACCTCACTGAGCAAGATTCTTGGGGCAAAGGTGGTGAACTACGACCTCATGGAGGACAACGGATGGCAACCCGACTTCGAGCAGTTGGAGAAGATGGACCTGTCGAGGGTGAAACTGATGTGGACCAACTATCCCAACATGCCCACTGGAGGCAATGCACGTATGGAGACCTACGAGCGACTCGTGGATTTCGCTCGCAAGCATAACATCGTAGTGGTGAACGACAATCCATATTCGTTTATCCTCAACGACAAACCCATGTCACTGCTTCAGGTGGAGGGCGCAAAGGATTGCTGCATCGAGTTCAACTCATTGTCCAAGAGTCATAACATGCCCGGATGGCGCGTGGGAATGTGCGCCACCAACCCCACCTTCATCTCGTGGATTCTCAAGATTAAGAGCAATATCGACAGTGGCACATTCCGCGGAATACAGTTGGCGGCAGCTGCTGCACTCTCCAACGACGAGGAGTGGCATCATGAGGCGAACATCGAGACATACTCCCGCAGACGCAAATATGCCGAGCAGATAATGTATGCCCTCGGATGCAAGTATGACCCCAATCAAGTGGGAATGTTCCTCTGGGGACGCATTCCCGACAGCTACTCCAACTGTGAGGAGCTCACCGAGCGCGTTCTCCACGAGGCAAGAGTGTTCATCACTCCCGGATTCATCTTCGGCTCAAAGGGCGAGAGGTATGTACGCATCTCCCTCTGTGCAAAGGAAGAGAAGATTCAGGCTGCACTGGAAAGGATTGAAAGATTGAAAGATTGAAAGATTGAAAGATTGAAAAATTGAAATATTATGGAATTAGAATTAGAAAAGCTTACGTTGCCCAGTGACAACGAGCGTCCGTTTGTGATAGCAGGACCATGCTCAGCCGAGACTGAGGAGCAAGTGATGACAACAGCCAGGGACTTGGCAGCCAAGGGATGCCACATGTTCCGTGCAGGTGTGTGGAAACCACGTACCAAACCAGGAGGATTCGAGGGCAATGGTGAAAAGGCACTGCCCTGGATGAAGCAGGTGAAGGAAGAAACCGGTATGCTTGTAGCTACTGAGGTTGCTACTCCCGAGCATGTTGAACTGGCACTGAAGTATGGTATCGACATCCTTTGGGTAGGAGCACGCACCACCGCCAATCCATTCGCCATGCAGGCTCTTGCCGATTCTCTTAAGGGCATCGATGTTCCTGTATTTGTGAAGAACCCTGTCAACCCCGACCTTGAGTTGTGGATTGGTGCCATGGAGCGTATCAATCAGGCCGGTATCAAGAAGATGGCTGCCATACACCGTGGTTTCTCAAGCTACGACAAGAAGATATACCGCAACATGCCTATGTGGCAGATTCCTATCGAATTGCATCGTCGCATACCCGATCTGCCTATCATCTGCGACCCGTCGCACATTGGAGGTCGTCGCGAACTCGTAGCACCTCTTTGCCAGCAGGCTATGGACCTCGGTTTCGACGGACTTATCGTTGAGAGCCACTGCAATCCCGATTGCGCATGGAGCGATGCCAAGCAGCAGGTTACCCCCGATGTGCTCGACTATATCCTCTCTCTGCTTGTAGTGCGCAGTGAGACAACTACCACCGAGAGCATCACTCAGCTCCGTCATCAGATTGACGAGCTCGACAACCAGTTGATGGATCTTCTCTCCAAGCGTATGCGCGTATGCCGTGAAATCGGTCAGTATAAGAAGGAGCACAACATGACTATCCTTCAGGCAGCCCGCTACAACGAGATACTCGAGAAGCGTGGTGCCCAGGGTGCTCTCTGTGGTATGGACAGCCAGTTTGTAGCCAACGTCTTCGAGCTGATCCACGAGGAGAGTGTTCGTCAGCAATTGGAGATTATCAACAGATGATGCTGCAAAGTGTCATTTGTTGAATAATAATATTAAAATTTGAATGCAATGAAAATTTTGATAATGGGGGCAGGTAAGATGGGTAGTTTCTTCCTTGACTTACTTAGCTTCGACCATGAGACGGCAGTGTATGAGAAAGACCCCAAGCGAATGAGGTTTACATACAATTGTCAGCGCCTTACGACATTAGACGAGGTGAGGGAGTTCGCTCCCGAACTCGTCATTAATGCCGTGACAGTGAAATACACCATTCCCGCATTCAAGGAAGTACTTCCTTATCTGCCAAAGGATTGTATCATCAGCGATATATCGTCGGTGAAGACCAACCTCAAAGAGTATTACGAAGAGACGGGATTCCGCTATGTCAGCACCCACCCGATGTTCGGTCCTACCTTCGCCAACCTCAACCAGTTGAGCGAGGAGAATGCCATCATCATCAGCGAGGGCGACTATATGGGACGTATCTTCTTCAAGGACCTCTACAGTCGTCTTGGTCTTAATATCTACGAATACACATTCGAGGAGCACGACCGCACTGTGGCCTACTCACTGAGTATTCCTTTTGTCAGCACATTCGTCTTTGCTGCCGTCATGAAGCATCAGGATGCTCCAGGAACTACCTTCAAGCGCCACATGGGTATAGCCAAGGGTGTGCTCAACGAGGATGACTATCTGCTGCAGGAAATCCTGTTCAACCCATACACGAGCGATCAGGTGGCACTGATACGCGATGAACTCAAGGAACTGCTTGATATCATCGACCATAAGGATGGTGATCGCATGAAGCAGTATCTTAAGAAAATCCGCGACCACGTGAGAAGAGACATTGAGATATTGAAAAATTGAAAAATTGAAATATTGAAAAATTGAAAAATTGAAAATTGAAGAATTAGGCATTGGCACATAAGTATCATATAGTAGCATTCCTGACGGTGGCAGTGTGGGGCACTACCTTCGTGTGGACAAAATTGTTGATAATCAACGGATTGTCGCCTGCGCAGATATTCACTTTGCGCTTCATCATTGCCTACGTGCTGCTCACGGGATTCTCGCTGTGGCGAGGACGACATAAATGGTTGTCGGACAATTGGCGCGACGAACTGATGATGATGGCATTGGGACTGACGGGCGGGTCGATGTATTTCCTCACGGAAAACGAGTCCCTCCGCTTTACCACTGCCACCAACACATCGCTTATAGTGTGCTCATGCCCATTGTTTGCGATGCTCATCATAGCCCTGTTCTATAAGTCGGAGCGATTCGGTCGCCTACAGGCTCTCGGTTCGCTCCTCGCATTGATAGGAATGGCGGCAGTGGTGCTCAACGGTCATTTCGTGCTCCATCTCTCGCCTTTAGGCGACACATTGGCATTCTCCGCCTGTATATGTTGGGCACTCTACACACTGTTGATGAAACCCGTCATGGGGCGTTATCCCGCGATGTTTATCACGCGCAAGGTGTTCTTCTATGGCATACTCACGATATTGCCTTATTATATCTTCGTGCCCGATATGCCGTCGCTGGATGTGCTGATGCGCCCCGAGGTGGCACTCAATCTGCTTTTTCTCGGTAGTGTGGCGTCGATGCTTTGCTATCTCACGTGGAGCTGGTGTATGAAGGGGCTTGGGGCTGTCATCTGCACCAATTGGGTGTATGTCAACCCCATCACAACTATCATTGCCGCATGGTTGATACTTGATGAGCAGATTACGGTGTATTTCCTTATCGGTTCGATACTGATAATCGCAGGAATGTATCTCTCGTCAAAAAAATAAAAATTAATATTAAAAGACATGGGAGCAGGTAAATGGATAGGCGGTATATTAGGATTTATTACCGCCGGACCACTCGGAGCCTTGGCAGGAGTGGCATTAGGTGCATTGTTTGAGAATGGTCTCGATGCAGTGAACAATCCCGACAACTCGGGAACACGTAGTTTTAGTGGAGCGCGCACCGACGAGGAGCAGCGCAACAGTTTTATGTTCTCTCTGATGGTGTTGTCGTCCTATATCATCAAGGCCGACGGCAAGGTGATGCATTCCGAGATGGAGATGGTGAGGAATTTCCTTCAGTCCAATTTCGGTGTTGAGGCAAAAACCCAGGGCGAGCAGATAATGCTTCGCCTCTTCGAGGAGCAGAAGCGCCAAGGCAAGATTCAGTTTAAGAACACCGTTGCCCAGTGCTGCGAACAAATAGCGATGAATATGGAATATGCCCAACGCTTGCAGTTGGTCAATTTCCTCTTGGCAATCGCCCAGGCCGACGGACGTATCGACCCCACCGAGATTATGGCTATCCGCGAGTGTGCCCAGTGGTTGAGGATGCAGGCAGGCGATGTGGATTCTATGCTCAACCTCAATGGCGACTCTCTTGAGGATGCGTATAAGGTGCTTGGCGTTAGTCCTTCTGCTTCAGATGATGAATTGCGCAAGGCCTATCGTCGTCTTGCCCTTGAGCATCATCCCGACCGTGTGGCAGCACTTGGTGAGGATGTGCGTCGTGCCGCAGAAAAGAAGTTCCAGGAAATCAACTCTGCCAAAGAACGTATCTGGAAGGAGCGAGGATTATAATTTTTTAGGGCAGATGTCCTTGAACGGACATTTGTCGCACTTGGGATTGCGGGCAGTGCAGATGTATCTGCCGTGAAGCAGAAGCCAGTGATGAGCCTTGCCGAGGTCTTCGGCAGGGATATATCGGCATAGCTTCTTCTCCACCTTCAGTGGAGTGTCGTCCGATTTTGCCACAAGTCCCATACGGTGACTCACTCGAAAGACATGAGTATCCACCGGCATGGCATTCTCCCCAAAAGCCACAGTGAGCATCACGTTGGCAGTCTTTCGCCCCACACCGGGCAAGGCTGTCAATTCGTCGAGTGTATGCGGCACCTCACCCCCATGCTTCTCCATCAGCATACGGGCCATGTCTATCAAGTGTTGCGACTTGGCATTGGGATATGACACCGATGATACAAGTGCCAGCACCTCTCCAAAGTCGGCCCCTGCCATACGTGCGGCATCGGGAAAACGCTCAAACAAAGCCGGTGTCACCATGTTCACCCTCTTGTCAGTGCATTGTGCACTCAACATCACCGCCACAAGCAGTTGGAATGTGGTGGAGTAGGTGAGTTCCGTTGTCACCTCGGGCATTTCCTCTCTGAAATGCTCAAGTATTCTGTCATATATCTCTTGTTTCTTCATATAATCAAATAAATAATATCATCCAAATAGCGCGCGGAGTGCTTCCTCCACCTTCTTCACCGGAACGAGTTCGATATTGTATTTCTTACCCTTTAGTCCTGCGAGATTATACTTAGGGATAATCATGTGCGAGAATCCGAGTTTTTCAGCCTCCGAGATACGTTGCTCAATACGGTTCACCGGTCTCACCTCACCGCTAAGTCCCACTTCTCCCGCCATACACCATCCAGCCTCGATGGCGGTATCCACATTGCTCGACAATACGGCAGCAATCACACTCAAGTCCATTGCAAGGTCAGTGACGCGCAGTCCACCCGCAATATTCAGGAACACGTCCTTCTGCATAAGTTTGAATCCCACGCGTTTCTCCAACACCGCAAGCAGCATGTTGAGGCGTCGCTGGTCAAATCCCGTGGCAGTGCGTTGTGGCGTACCGTATGCAGCCGACGACACAAGAGCTTGTGTCTCAACGAGGAAGGGTCTGACACCCTCCACCGCCGATGATATGGCAATGCCGCTCAGTCCCTCATGATCCTGCGTCAACAGCAGTTCCGATGGATTGCTCACCTGTCGCAATCCCGTTTGCTGCATCTCATATATACCTAATTCCGATGTCGAACCAAATCGGTTCTTTATGCTTCTCAATATGCGATACATATAGTGCTGGTCGCCCTCAAACTGTATCACCGTATCCACGATATGTTCCAGTATCTTTGGACCTGCCAATGTGCCCTCCTTGTTGATATGTCCGATGAGAATCACCGGCACACCGCTGGTCTTTGCAAATCGCAACAATGCCGATGCACACTCCCTCACCTGCGTCACACTGCCCGGACTCGTCTCCACATCCTCGGTGGATATTGTCTGTATCGAGTCGATTACCACAATCTGCGGATTCACCTCCTTGATATGCTCAAAAATCCTTTCGAGCGATGTCTCGCATAAGATGTGCACATTGTCGTTGTCGGTATGGGGTATGCGTTCGGAGCGCATCTTCAACTGATGTGCGCTCTCCTCGCCACTCACGTATAGAATGTTCCTCTCTGGCATCTGCAGTATCGTTTGCAATGTCAGTGTACTCTTTCCTATTCCCGGTTCACCACCCAGAAGGATGATCGACCCGGGCACGAGTCCACCACCCAGTACACGGTTGAGCTCCGCGTCGTGCATGTCGATGCGCGGGTCCTCGTGCGTACTAATCTCTCGCAGTAACATAGGTCGCGATGCATTGCGCATACCGCGTCCAATCTCACCGGCACGCGTTGACGCCGATGCCGCATTTCTGGCCTTCGTCGATGCCGTGTCGCCAGCCACCCTAATCTCCTTAAACGTGTTCCACTGTCCGCAGTTGGGGCATTTGCCCACCCATTTCTGTGCCTCTTGACCACAGTTGCTGCATACGTACATTATCTTATCTTTTGCCATATTAAGCACAAAAGTACGGATATTTTTTGATATTACAAAATTTATTCGTACTTTTGCAGCCATAAATCACAAAAAAAGATTGAAATGATGAGAAAATTGAGATATTTTGTTGTCTTATTGGCGGTATTTTCCACATTGTCCACCATAGTAGTCTTTATGGCGGCATGTGGCAATTCATACAAGGAAACCAAGCGATTGTCGCGCCTTGAGCGCCAGCGACTCGCCAAGGAGGACTCTGCCGCCCTCAAGATAGCCGTTATGCCCACTCTCGATTGCCTGCCCCTCTATGTGGCAAGGGAGAATAAATGGTTTTGCGACGGAAAAACCGACATCCGTCTGAAATACTTCACCTCGCAGATTGATTGCGACACAGCCATCCTCAACGGTAGGGTGGAGGGTGCCGTGAGCGACCTTGTCCGTGTGGCACGCATGAACAGTCGCGGTGCAAAGATAAAGCCCCAGATAGCCACATCAGCCTATTGGCAGTTGCTCACCAACCGCAACTCTCGTATTCGCGAACTGAAGCAGCTCGACGACAAGATGGTGGCGATGACAAGATATTCCGTCACCGACATGCTTGCCGACCATGTTGTGGATAGTGCAAAGCTCAAGAGTGAGCGAGTGTTCAAGGTGCAAATCAATGATGTCAATGTGCGTCTGCAGATGATGCAGAACAACGAGATGGACGCCATGTTCGTCACCGAACCACAAGCCACCCTTGCCCGTCTCTCCAAGCACAAGTTGCTCCTCGACACCCGCAAGTTGGACTGGAATATGGGAGTGATTGCCTTTAGGGAGAAACCGATGAAGGATGTGGATCGCAAACGCCAGTATGATGTCTTCGTCAAGGCATATAATCAGGCTTGCGACTCCATCAACAAAAATGGAATCGCCCATTACGCCCATCTCATGGAGAAATATTGCCGCACCCGTCGTGAGGCTCTCGACTCCATTCCCAAGACAAAGTTCCATCATGCCGTGGGACCGAGGGAGAAAGATGTGATGATGGCGGAAAAATACATCAAATAATAAAGAATACGATAATGGAAGAGATGTCAGATAACATCAGGGAAATATATATAGATTTGCAAAAAGACTTTTTTGCAGCCATTGAGAATATCAAGGAATATATTCACGACAAAGGCGACAGCAACGCAACCGAATATAAGTTGCAACAACTGGAGGCTGAGGTAGAACTGTCGTGCAGATGGTGGAAAGAAAACCAGCCCTGTCCCCCTGCCGACGATATGCTCGATAGCTATTTCCTTCCCAAACTTCAGAGGATATGGGATGACTATTTCTTGCTCGATATGATGACCTCCAACAACAACTACCTCCTCTCACTGCGCAACAAGGTGAGGGCAAGCGGGCGCGACTGGTCGTGGGGCGAAATCCGCAAACGGTTGGAGAGTTTTGTATCGAATATTGCACTGCTGCAACTGCAGAACGACAATGAGGCTGCACAACAGCGATTGGAAGTCATATACGAGGAACAGAAGAAATATCGTCAGCAGATGTTCCTGTACGTACTCACCGAACTGCGCTTTTCGGGGGGAGACATACAGGAACTGGAGGACCTCCTGCTCACACCCACCGTTGACAACATCGACCAGAGGATGATTATCTCGGCACTCACCATCAACGGACTCATGGTGTTCGACCCGCTCAAACTCCGACTCCTCGTCAATGTATATACCAAATCCGAGGATATTCCCGTCAAGCAGTATGCTTTGGTGGGATGGGCATTGACCCTGCCTCGCTACCCATATTCTTGCGATTCACAAACCACACAGATAGTGAGAGACCTCGTGGATAACGATGCCACAGTGAGGGAGGAACTTGCCCAGTTGCAGATACAGTTGGCATATTGCCAGTCGGCCGACCGTGACTCACGCAACTTTCAGGAAACCATAATGCCCGACATTATGAAGGCGTCCAATATGCGCTTCACCGACAAGGGTTTGGAGATGCAGGAAGACGACCCTATGGACGACATCTTAGGTCGCAGTACCACCGAGAAGAAGATGGAAGAGGTAGAGTCGCGCATGCGCAGTTATATGGACAAGCGCAGTCAGGGCATGGACCTTTTCTTCCAGGGTTTCAAGCACATGAAGCGCTATCCCTTCTTCAGCGACATCTCCAATTGGCTTGTACCCTTCTATTACGAGCATCCCGACATTGCCGCGGCCTTGCACCAGATGGGTTGCAACGGAATACTTCATTTGATGCTCGACGCTCCGATGTGCGACAACGACAAATACTCCTTTGTCTTTGCCTTCCTTTCCATCATGAACAAAGTGCCAAAGGATATTATCGAACAGATGCAGCAGACTGCCCCTCCCGAAAATGCCTATCGTGATTGGATGAGCGATCCTGCCATCCTGCGTCGCAACTATCTGCAGTCGCTCTATCGTTTCTTCCAACTCTTCCCTTATAGCGAGAGCTTCGTCAGTCCTTTCTGTGATACCGAAGAGGTTGAGATGCCATATTTAGATCCGCCCTCTTGGCTTATCGTTGCGAATAAGACACTTATGGAAACTCGCTTCGACAACAATATTATTGACTTGCTGAAGTATTTCCTCCGCAAAAAAGATTTTGGTGCAGTACAATTTATATTGGATGAGTATAATGATTGTGAT
>JALFCW010000066.1 GCA_022771625.1 Prevotella sp. | reverse complement strand
GATGTATGGATGGCCAAAGGAGCGGTATGGGAAGATGAGAACCTGAAAGTGACAGCCACAGGCAGCAATGACAGTGGCGTGAGCTGGATTGTTGAAACAGAAGGTAAAACCATCTTTCATGCTGGCGACCTGTGCAACTGGTACGCACGCTTTCTTGTCGACGGCACACCTGAAGGAGAGGTCTTCTGTGAAGAGTTTGGCCAATACATCAATCCTGTGGCAGAGGAGAAGCGGTTCCTTGGTGAACTGAAAGACATCCGAAAGATAACCGACTCGTTTGACCTTGTGATGTTCCCTGTGGACGGACGCATCGGCAACGGCTATACGCTTGGAGGGCGTCAGTTTATCGAACGCTTCAAGGTTGGAATGTTTGTCCCAATGCACTTTGTCATGAGTGGGTTTGAGAGTGCTTGGCGCATGGAGCCTTTCTGTAAAGAAAAGGATGTCCCCTTTTGGTGCATCGGGCACGAAGGAGACAGCATTACAATATAAAATTAAATCATCAAAACAATGGACGCAAAAGAAAAAGTATTAGCAACAATGAAGGAGGCAGGTCAGCCTCTTAACGCAGGTAAAATCGCAGAACTCAGCGGTCTCGAATAACAGGCTGCAGTACCTTCCATTCCTATCTGAACTTCTCTACCACCATTAGGATGATTACCCGATTGCAAATGTATAAAAACAATCCCGAACTACCAAGGAATTCGGGAGATTTTTTTTATTTATATGATTACAATAGTGGTGTGCAGTCTTTATGAAATTTGTTGAGGATAATATTTGGCAAGGAAATCAGAGGGCGTGAGAACTTCTATCTCTGAAAACGAGAAGTCCTTGGCATTTCGAGTGACAATGCAGTCAGCTCCAGACTGAATAGCCGAGAAATATTGCAAAGCATTGTCAATAAATACTTTCATAATCATTTATATTTATCAGACAAATACTGTTCCTTAACTGTTTTGTAATCATCGTCTTTGCAAGAAGCGAAAATGCCTGCATATTTTTTTACCTTTGCCACTCGCTCTTTTCTTTGTCTATCATACATAGTATCATTGTTTATTTCTGACACACTCGCCTTTAGGAAAAGAAGTATCTTCTCCATTTTTTCGGTATTTTTGTCATCCACCTGATAGATGAGATTAACCGCATCCCTCTTCATTTCACTTACTGTCATTGCCATAATCATTTGATTTTGGAGGCAAAGATATACAAAAAATCCCGAACTACCAAACAATTCGGGAGATTTTTTTGATTTATCCAACCTTCGTAAGTTATTTTGATATGGCAAAATTATAGCAAAATTTTGTAGTGAATCTGTGTCTGATGATGTTTAATGAACAAAACAACAATTTAATGATTGAGATTATGATACAGGAATTCTTTTTTGCAGCATGGCCTTTTGTGGCTTGCGGACTTATGGTGGCTTTCGTATGTGTTGGTATGTATAATGCCAAGAAACTCCGGGAAAAGGGTGACGAAGCGAATGCCCATCGCAAACAGGGTATAGGGTTCTATATGGCCTCTGTACTGATGTACGTGACTTCGATAATTATGTTACTTGACAAGGGGCACACCACTTCCGAATATGTGGTGTGGATGAGCCTCGGATCGATGATGCTATGCCTTGGAGCTGTAGAGATGAGGAAGATTAAATCATAACTGCTTGATAACCTTGCAGGGATTGCCTGCCGCCATACAGTCGGAGGGAATGTCGTGGGTCACCACACTACCCGCCCCTATCACTGTGCGGTCGCCAATGGTGACTCCAGGGCATACGGTTACATTGCCGCCAAGCCAACAGTCTTCTCCAATCCTTATGGGGAAAGCCGACTCAACAGTCTTGCGACGCTGGCGATAGTCGATGGGATGCTGGGGAGTGTAGAGCGAGCAGTTGGGGCCGATGAGCGTGTGTGCTCCGATAGTGATGTCGCCCGCATCGAGAAACATACCATTATAATTTACAAACACCCCCTCGCCGAGATGCAATCCATTGCCATGGTCGCAATGAAAGGGCGGAAGGATTGTGACCGACTTAGGCACACCGGGAATCATCTCCTCAAGCACTGTGCGATAGTCATCATGATCGATGCCCGACTTGTTGAATTTCTCGCATGCCAAGCGCGAGCGCGTCAGACTGCGGTCAATCACTGGGTCTGTCCAGTCATACATTTCCCCCGACCTCATCTTCCTCCATTCGGTCATGTCGTCCTTCTCCTCCTGGATGTCGTCAGAGATGGATTCCATCAACTTGCTGGCAAGGGGATGCCCCATTTCGGCAGCCCGTCCAAGCATTGCCTTTGCCTTGGCGATGTCTTTTTCCACACAGTCGCCATTCAGAAACCTGCGTCCCACCGAGAACAGGGTCTCGGCATCATATTCAGAGTAATTCATTCTTCAAGTTCTTCTTTAAAAAATCAATATTTGCGACAAAGGTACGCACAATTTTCCGTTTCTCCAAGTATTTTGATGTTTATTCCAAAATATTTTGCTTTTTTGCTTGGTTTTACCAAAATAAACAGTATCTTTGCAGCCATATCTGTGTTAAATAATATAAGGATGAAGATATTACATACAAGCGACTGGCACCTCGGACATGCGCTATACAACTTTTCGCGCGAAGAGGAACATGCCGACATGCTGAGGCAGATGACAAGGATTGTGGAGAAAGAGAAACCCGACGCCTTTGTCATCTCGGGCGACGTGTATGACACTATGCAACCCTCTGCCTCGGTGCAGACAATGCTGGCCAACGCCCTCGTAGATATACATCATGCCAATCCCGACATGAAGATAGTGTGCATCGCCGGCAATCACGACAGTGGTAGCCGACACACGATATACCGCACTCCATGGAAGGCTCTGGGTGTGGAGATGGTGGGCAATATATCTCGCGACAGCCGACTTGAGGATTATATCTTCAAGGTGGAGGGCAAGGGATATATCGTTGCCGTTCCCTTTGCCGCCGACCGGTTTATGCCCGAGGATGTATTTGTGAGTTTGCAGGAGATGGTGGCTGAAATGAACAAGGGGGAGCAGTTGCCCGTATTCCTCTCCGCCCATCTCGCCGTGGCACGATGCGACTACCGAGGGCACGACATGTCAACCGACGAGAATATCGGTGGATTGGGATGTCAGGAACTCGATGTCTTTGGTGAGGGATATGACTATATCGCCCTCGGACATATCCACAAACATCAGAAGTTGGACACAGATGGAAGGATATATTATTGCGGCACTCCGATAGCCATGAGTTTCGACGAGGTGTATCGAGGCAACCGCCATTGCGTGATGCTCGTGGAATGTGAAGCTCATGGAGCCATCCCGCAGGTAACACCATTGGAGATAAACAACCCTCGACCATTGGTGAATATCCCGCAGGAGGGATTCGCCGAATGGGAGGAGGTGAAACGAGAATTTACGAATTATCCTGACAATATTTCGTCATACATTCGACTCAACGTGGAGGTGGAAAACTACCTGACATCGGGAGCCAACGAAGAGGCGAGCATGATAGCATCAGAAAAGGATTGCCGGTTCTGCGTCATTAATGCAAAAAGGAAGGAGTCGGTACAAAAGGAAAAGGAACGGCAGGTGTTCACCACATCCGAATTCAAGCAACTCGACACCACCGATGTGGCAAGGATGTGGATAGAATCCAAGGGCGACACCTTTGACGACGAGATGAAAGAGATAATCGAGGAAGTGAAAAGGGATATCTTGGGGAGTTAAAAGAGTTAAAGGAGTGAAGGACCATGAAGATTAAAAGACTGTATATACATAACATCGCCTCAATAGAAGACGAGGAAATCGACTTCACCGCATCACCCCTGAAGGAGAGTGACGTGTTTCTAATCACTGGTAAGACGGGAGCCGGCAAGACAACTATCCTCGACGCCATCTGCCTGGCCCTCTATCGCACCACTCCCCGACTGGAGCAATGCGAGAACACCAAGGTGGAGAACAACAGTGACAACCTCACCCTCGACGACCCGCGCCAACTGATGCGTCGCAACACGGGTGAGGCATACGTGATACTCACATTCGAGGGTATCGACGGGCACGACTATGAGGCGGAATGGCATGTGCAACGAGGACTGAAGAAAAAGGCTTCGAGCAGTCTTTCGCCTGCCACATGGTTGCTGCACGACATCACTGCCGACAAGCGATATGAAGGCAGGGGCGACAAGGTGGCGGATGTGCGACAGGCAATGCAACAGGCTGTGGGACTCGACTTCAGTCAGTTTTGCCGCACCACTATGCTTGCCCAGGGTGAATTCACGCGATTCCTGAAAAGCAACGAGAAGGAGAAGGTGGAGATACTTGAAAAAATCACACACTTCACCGAATACACCAAGATAGGCCGACGCCTGTTTGAGATTACGTCGGAGAAGAAAAGGCTCTTGGACGATGCTTTGCTCAAAGCAAAGGATACTGGTCTTAATGACGAGGAAATCACCTTACTCAAGGATGAGATAAAGGAGATAGATGAACAGCTCCGTCAGAAAGGCAAGGAGAACGCAACCGTAGGCAAAAAACTGCAATGGCTGAACGACGATGTCAACCTGAAAAAGGAGAAGGCAGAATGTGAGTCGGCCCTAAGCAAGGTGGAGGAGAAAACAGGCAGTGAATCGTTTATCCAAAACGAGAGAACACTCGCACAATGGAGGGAAACAGCCGAGATCCGTCAGGTGATGAAAGAGAAGAAGGAGGCTGAGAAGAACATC
>JALFCW010000083.1 GCA_022771625.1 Prevotella sp. | reverse complement strand
ATGTATTCAGGCACGATAGTGATGCTTGTAGTCATCGTCATCTTGTTGCGCCTCTTCATTCGGGAGAAGAAACAGAAGGTCAAGGTGATGGCTCAGTTGGAGCGCGAGAACTCATTGTATAATATTGCCGTGCAGGACAGTCGCACATTCGCTTGGGAGAGGGTAGGGCAGAGTATTTACCTCAGTGATGCCTTTTGGCAGCACTATGGACATGAACCTAAGATTATCACTTCGGGCGACTTTATGGCTATGCTCCATCCCGACAGCAGGGATATCTATATTGACGGACTTGACCATGTGAACAAAGGGGAGACATTTGCCAACGATGTGAAGGCGGATTTCTTTGGCAATGGCGAGTGGCACTGGTATCAGATACGAGGAAAGGGAATACTTGACGAGCATGGCAACTTTGTCAAGTCTTACGGTATGCTCATAAACGTAGATGGATTCAAACAGAGGGAAAAGGAGATGGAAGAGGCACGCAAACTGGCTGAGGAGGCTACGCTGAAGGAGTCGTTCCTCGCCAATATGAGCCACGAGATACGCACTCCGCTCAATGCCATCATTGGCTTCTCCGACTTGCTGCTGCAACCCGATGCCGTCTTCACCGAGGAGGACAAGAAACTCTTTGCCGACACCATACATACCAATAACGACCTCCTTCTTAAACTCATCAATGACATCCTCGACGTGTCGCGCATTGAGTCAGGACAGATGGATCTCGTAATAAAGGCATGGTCGGTGAGGGACATTATGGAGCGTATATACCATACGTTTGAAGTGCAGATGCCGAAACATCTGGCATTCAACTTCGTTCAGCCCGAGGAAGATGTCCTGATAGAAGTGGATGAGAGCCGACTGCGACAAGTAATAGGCAACTTCCTCACCAATGCGGGAAAGTTCACACCGAAAGGCTCTGTGACGCTTGGATGGATAAAGGACATGCAGACGGGCAAGGTGGAACTGTATGTCGAGGACACGGGTATCGGTCTTTCTGAAGAAGACCGCAAGATGGTGTTCAGCCGTTTCTATAAGAAAGACGAGTTTAAACAAGGCACAGGCCTCGGACTCAGTATATGCAAGGCGATAGTAGTGCGTCTTGGCGGCAGCATCAAAGTGACATCGGAGCTTGGCAAGGGCAGCCGATTCTCGGTGTTTCTTAAGTTTAGATAAATCTGTATGAAGAAAAAGAAGATAATTATATGGTCATTGGGCATAGTAGTAGTGGTGGCAGCCATTGCCGCGGGAATATGGTATTCCACGCCAAAAGTGGCTGACAAGCATATACTTGTGATGTTCTCTGAGGCTGAAAAGCGTTATGACTTTGTTGATTATCCTGGTATCATACTTGAGCATCTGAAGAAACAAGGCATAAATGCCGATGTAACCTTCAGGTATATCGACTGCGAACATTGGAATCCAGAGGAGGAGATTGTGCAGGCAGGAAAGATAGTGAAAGAGGAGGATGCACGACGTAAATTGGACATCATCGTCACCATTGGTGACCAAGGCACTTATTCCACACTCTGCAACGACATACCACAGGTGAATGAACTGCCGTTTGTATTTGCGGCAGTGCAATATCCCAATGCCAACCAGATAAAGAACCGTAAGAATGTTACAGGAGTGTCGGATACTCCCGATGTGGTGAGGAATATCCGTCTCGCTTACGATTTGACGGGAGTTAAGCAGACATTCACCATTATGGACGAGACATTTCTCGACCGCAAGACCCGGGCAGCAATTAATGACCAGCTTGTCTCTTCTCCCGACATCATCAACAACCTCGACTGGCATGAGAGTATCTACGACCTTATCACTACGTATAAAGACAGATACTCAATCACTCCCCTATCATTGCGCAATATCGCGATAAACACCAAGACAACTGAACCTATGAATGAAAAGTTAGGGCAGAATCTTGTTGTGTTGTTGAGAAAGTATATTAAGCTCTCCTATTTGCAGATGAAGTATGATATAGCATCGATGCATATGATTCGCTTCGGCAATGCCTATCCTATGATTACCGCAACGTACATGGGATTCGGAAAGGGAGCATTCAACACCATCGGCGGTTATTTCTCATCTGCAGATGACATAGCCGAGGGATTGGCTTTATGTATAAGACGCATCATTGACGGAGAGGCCCCTGAACATATAGAAATCATACCAACAAAGAAACATTATTATGTTGACTGGAATGTGGCAAAGCACTTTGGACATGATGTCAAGAAACTGGAGGCAAAAGGCTTCAAACTGATAAATATCTCATGGAAAGAGCGACATGAGGTTCTTTTCTGGGTGCTGGTAGCTGTTTTGTCGGTGGCGATTATTGGAAGTATTGTGTTCTATATGAAGCTTTTGATGGATGCAAGAAGGCAGAAGAAGGAAGCCCAGTTGAGATTGAAACAGGAGAACGACCTCTATAACCTTGCCGTGCAGAACAGTAGTTCGTATGCATGGGAGCGCATGAGCAACAATAACATGTACTTTAGGGACAGATTCTGGATTGACCATGGAAAGGCTCCGCAGGTCATCTCCCTGCAGCAATATCTCGGTATGATGACTCCTGAAACAAGACCTCGTTATGAAGAACTCGTGGAGCATATCAATAAAGGAGAGCGTTGGACAACCGACATCGAGGCCGACTTCAGGGGCAATGGCACTTATCATTGGTATCAGGTGAGAGGAAAGGGTATCGTGGATAGTCACGGCAATTTCGATAAGTCGTATGGATTGATTATGAATATTGACAATTTCAAGGAGCGTGAGCAAGAACTGCAGGAAGCGCGAAAACTTGCTGAGGAGGCAACGCTCAAGGAGTCGTTCCTTGCAAATATGAGTCATGAGATACGCACTCCGCTCAATGCCATCGTGGGATTCTCCGACTTGCTCGCCATGCCAGGAAATGACTACACCGAGGATGACAAGAAACTGTTTATCGACACAATACATACCAACAATGAGTTGCTGCTTAAGTTGGTGAATGATATTCTCGACGTGTCGAGGATAGAGTCGGGACATATGGAATTTGTCATCAAACCGTATTCTGTCAAGGAGATGATGGACAAAGTATATCAGACTTTCCTTGTACAGATACCTCGCCATTTGGAATTCCGATATGCAAGCGATTATGATGTGATGGTGAATGTGGATGAGGGACGATTGCGTCAGGTGATTACCAATTTCATCACCAATGCCGCGAAGTTTACTCCCGAAGGCGGCATCATTATGGGATGGGAAGTGAATGATGATACAAATAAGGTGGAATTGTACGTGGAGGACACTGGTATCGGTCTTTCTGAGGAGGACAGGAAGATGGTGTTCAGTCGTTTCTTCAAGAAGGACGAGTTTAAGCAGGGCACAGGTCTTGGACTCAGTATCTGTAAGCTCATCGTCAGTCGTCTTGGCGGCAGCATAAAGGTGAAGTCACAACTCGGTAAAGGTAGTAGATTCTCAGTCTTCCTATCAATACAACAAAACTAATCCTGCCAAGGCGGCATAGATAGTCATGCGGATGGGATTGATCTTTAGGAAATAAGTGCCGTAGAAGGTGGCGGCAAAGAGACTGCAACTGATGAAGAACTGCCAGAGATTGACTGAGGGCAAACTGAAATTCTCGGGAGTCATTAGCAGGAGTGTAGCTGCACCCAAAAGGCCGACGACAGCGGGACGCAAGCCATTGAAGACTGATTGCACGGCATGGGTCTTCATATACTTGAGGAACATCTTGCTGATAAGAATCATCAGGATGAATGAGGGCAGAACAAGGGCAAAGGTGGCAGTGAAACTGCCAAGCATCGACATGACATAGCCGTAGCCCGCATTGTGTACGGCGGTATAACCGCAATAAGTGGCGGAGTTGATGCCGATAGGTCCTGGGGTCATCTGACTTATCGCCACGATATTCGTAAACTGCTCGGTGGTGAGCCAATGATGATTATGCACCACCTCAGTCTGAATCAATGACAACATACCGTAGCCTCCTCCAAATCCAAAGAGACCAATCTGAAAGAATGTTATGAACAAATATATAAAAATCATCTTTCAACCTTCAATTTTCAACCTTCAATCTTCAACCTTCAATCTTCAACTTTCCCCAAGCGTATCCTATCGCTCCCGCCAGTATTATTATAATAATAGGTGAAACGCCCAATGCCCATATCGCCAAGGCAGAGGCTATGGGAATCCAACAGTTGGACCATGTCACCTTAGCTGTCTTTGCCATTTTTAGCGTAGGCACAGCAATGAGTGCCACTACAGCAGGACGAATGCCGCGGAACATGGCAGCAACAACGGGATTGTCCTCAAACTGCCGGAAGAACATCGCTATGGCAAGGATGATGAGAAAGGAGGGTAGGGCAGTGCCAAGGGCTGTGAAGATGGCACCTTTCACCTTGCGCATCTTATAACCTATGAACACGCTGAGGTTGATGGCAAACACTCCAGGACACGACTGCGCTATGGCTACCGTGTCAACAAACTCACTCTTGCTAATCCATTTCTGACGTTCTACTACCTCTGACTCTATAATAGGTATCATGGCGTATCCACCACCAAGGGTGAATACGCCAATCTTGAAGAATGTCTTGAAACTTGTCAAATAAAACTTGTCCAAAACAACTTTAATTTTTCAATTTTTCAATATTTTAATTTCTCATTTTTTCAATTTTTCCTCAATCCACTTGCGTGCATTGACAAAAGCCTCGAGCCACGGTGTGCACTCGTCCTGACGGCGACTGCGTGGATACCAACCATTCTGCCATGGGAAGATGGCGCGCTCCAAGTGGGGCATCATGGCAAGATGACGACCGTCGGCACTGCATATACCAGCCACGTTGTAGTCGGAACCGTTGGGGTTGCCGGGATATTCGGCGTAGTTGTACTTTGCCACTACATTATAGTTGTCCTCGGGCTGAGGCAGATAGAAACGACCTTCGCCATGAGCTACCCATATACCCAGTTTGCAACCACTGAGGGTGTGGAACATCACACTGTTGTTGCGTGGAATGTTGAGAGTAAGGAACTGGCTCTCGAATTTCTTCGAGTTGTTGTGGCAGAGGTGAGTCTGGTGCTTGTGGTCGGGATTGATGAGGTTGAGTTCTGCCATAAGTTGGCAACCGTTGCAGATACCCAATGACAGGGTGTCCTCACGTGCATAGAACTTGTCGAGAGCCTCCTTGGCCTTGGGGTTGTAGAGGAATGCACCCGCCCATCCCTTGGCAGAACCAAGTACGTCGGAGTTGGAGAAACCACCGCAGAAGACAATCATATTGATGTCCTCAAGAGTCTCGCGTCCGCTGATGAGGTCGGTCATCATCACATCCTTCACGTCGAAGCCAGCGAGATAGAGTGAATATGCCATCTCGCGGTCACCATTTGTTCCCTTCTCGCGGATGATGGCAGCACGTATGCCAGACATCTCCTTGCGATCGGGAGTAACACCGAGTTGCTCGAATGTACCGTCGAAGTCGGAACGCATAATCATCTCAAGAGGCTGCTTCTTGTAGTTGGTGTAGCGCTTCTTTGCCATTCCGTTGAAGCTCTGCTTCTGATCGAGTTTATATGATGTGCTATACCATACGTCGCGCAAGGCCTCGATGTCGAATGAGTGCTCCCATTCGTCGCACTTCACAGTAAGTGTGCGCTTGTCGGGTGTGGGATAACCAATCTTTGCGTATGCTATGCCTTGCTCGTCAAGGTATGTGCGGAAGTCTTCATCGTAAGCTTCGGCAACCTCAACCACGATGCCCGGATTTTCGGCGAAGAGGGTCTTCACGATATCACCGTCACGACAGATGTTGTGGAGATTGATGTTCATACCGCCTTCGATGTTGGCGAATGTCATCTCAAGGAGTGTGGTGATGAGACCGCCGGCACTGATGTCATGTCCGCAGTATATCCAACGGCGGTTAATCATCTCGTTGACCGCGTTGAAGGCATCTGCGAAGTACTCCGGGTTCTTCACTGTGGGAACATCATCGCCCACCTTACCAAGACTCTGGGCAAATGCACTACCGCCGAGACGCTGCTCGTCGAACGAGAAGTCGATATGATAGAATGAGGCACGCTTGTCGTTTACCATAACAGGACCGATGACCTTGCGCACGTCAGATACCTGACCGCCACTTGATACAATCACGGTGCCCGGAGCTATAACCTTCTGACCATCGGGATATTGCTGGGTCATTGACAGGGAGTCCTTGCCAGTCGGCACATTGATGTGGAGGGCGCAGCAGAAGTCGCTCAAAGCCTTTACTGCACTGTAAAGGCGGGCATCCTCACCTTCCTGTGAACGACAAGGCCACATCCAGTTGGCTGAGAGACTTACGCTCTCAAGACCATTTACTAATGGTGCCCAGATGATATTAGTAAGAGATTCGGCTACCGACAATACAGAACCAGCCTCGGGGGAGGCAAGTCCTGCCTGGGGTGCATGACCAAGGGCAGTGGCAATACCTTGCTTGCCGCGATAGTCAAGGGCTACTACACCACAGTCGCTCAATGGCAACTGGAGGCGACCTTGGCATTGCTGGCGGGCAATCTTACCGGTTACGGAGCGGTCAACCTTATTCGTCAACCAATCCTTACAAGCTACCGCTTCTAATTGAAGAACTCGGTTGAGATATTCATCTATCTTGCTCTTGTCGTATTCCACATCCTTATAATGACGCTCAACGGTAGAGTCAACCATCACGGTCTTAGGTGAATGACCGAACATTTGTGCAACGTCGAGGTCGAATGGACGCACACCGTCTGCCTGCTCAAATGAGAAGTGGGCATCGCCGGTGGTTTCTCCTACTACATATAATGGAGCACGCTCGCGCTCGGCAATCTTGCGCACATGGTCGATGTGCTTCTCGTCGATAAGAAGTCCCATTCGCTCCTGGCTCTCATTTGCAATAATCTCTTTGGCTGACAATGTCTTGTCGCCAATAGGCAATTTTGCCATGTCAATCTTACCACCACATTCCTCAACAAGTTCAGAAAGACAGTTGACATGTCCGGCAGAACCGTGGTCGTGGATGCTGACAACAGGATTGACATCCTCCTCACAGAGGGCTCGCACGAGGTTGTAGGCGCGCTTCTGCATTTCGGGGTTGGCACGCTGAACGGCATTCAATTCGATGCCATTGCTATAGCGACCGGTATCAACAGATGATACAGAACCACCACCAAGACCGATGCGATAGTTGTCTCCACCCACTACTACTACCTTGTTGCCCTTCTGAGGCTCTTTCTTCAGACAGTCGCGCTTGGTGCCATAACCAACACCACCTGCGAGCATAATAACCTTATCGTATGCGTAGCGTGTGTCGCCCTTCTCCTGATGTTCGAAGGTGAGTACAGAACCGCAGATGAGCGGTTGGCCAAACTTGTTACCGAAATCGCTGGCACCGTTGGATGCCTTGATAAGTATCTGCTCCGGTGTCTGATACAACCACTTGCGCACGGGTAGAATATCCTCCCAGTCGCGTCCACCATCCAGACGGGGATAGGAAGTCATATATACCGCAGTTCCGGCAATAGGCCACGAACCGACTCCA
>JALFCW010000072.1 GCA_022771625.1 Prevotella sp. | reverse complement strand
GAGTGCTTGTCAACAGTGTCGAATGTGTTAAGGGCGACAATCACGTCCTTGCCGTTGTATTCGCTCCATGTCGGGGTGAAGGTGGCATAAGTGTCGTTGAACGATGTGGTGTAGGCTGTTCGGTAGTCAACAGCTACCATAGTATGGAAACTAAGTCCCTTGGTAACTGAACTGAGGTCAACATCCACACCTGCGTCAAACTGGAACTGACGGCTTGTCCATGTGTTCTTGCCGGCAAAGTAGTAGTCGGCGAAGATGTTGGTAAGGTCAGTCTGGGCACCACCGAGGAAGCAACCATTAAGGTAGTTCTTGGTTGTACCAATCAAAGTAACTGCCTGCTGTGCATTCGGATCGATATAAGACAGAGGAATCAGCGGAGCCACACGGTTGGGACGGAATGTGGCGGCCTTCTCCCAATACGAACCGCCATTTGCCGACTTAGAGTTATAATAAGTGGCATTGGCATTAACGTAGGCATTGATGAAGTTGTTGAGCTTAATATCCACATTACCACGCACATTAAAACGGTCAACATAGTTGTTGGCAGCCTCGCCCACCTTCAGGAAGTCGCCCTGACGATAGTAGCTCACGTTGGCATAGAACTTGGCACGATCATTACCACCCTCGATCTCGGCAGTCACGTCAGTGCGGTTGTAGCTCTTCTTGATAAACTCAGAAGAGTAGAACTCTACATCCGGATAACGATAAGGATTAGCACCTGAGGCATACTTGGCAATAGTCTCTGCACTATAGAGAGGTGTAGAAATACCATCGTTGGCACGAGCCTCGTTATACAAATACATATATTCGGCAGAACCGAGATACTCTGGGTATGACTTGGCGACAGCCCAACCAGTGTTGGCACGTACATTCACCGAAAGACCATTGTTCACCTTACCACGCTTTGTGGTGATGAGAATGGCTCCCTTTGCGGCCTTGCTACCATAGAGTACAACAGCCTGGGCACCCTTAAGGAAGGTGATTGACTCAATCTCGTCAGGCTTCACGTTGTTAGCTTCACGGGGCACACCGTCGATGAGCACAAGCTGATCGGTATATCCCCACATTCCGGCTCCATTGTAACCGGACACATAGCCCTGCATATTGTCAAGACTATAGGTATTGTAGTTCTTCTCGGTCAACTCTCTGACATTGACTGTAGATACACCACCCATGATGTCCTGTTTTGCCACCTTGCGGAAAGCCACATTGACAAGAGTGCTGTCTTCAGCCGTCTCCTGCGCCGATACGGGTACAGCGGCACAGATGGCAAGAAGTGCGAGAAGATTCTTTGATATCTTGTTCATAATTATTCTTTCGTTTACAATTAATTATTGTTACCTTTTACCATCCGGGGTTCTGTCCGAAGTCGGCATAGAGATAAACATCATCATTCTTGAATGGGAACAGATAGTGTCTCGTGCTGAACTGGCGCTCAACAATCACCTTTTCGCTCCATCCTGTAACCTCTGCATCACGTGGGTCGTTCTTCGAATAGTCGAAATTGCCTACACGACGGAACTCCTGAGAGGTCTTGATGTTATAAGGATACTCGGTGAGAAGCAGCCAGCGCTGGAGGTCGTTCCAACGGAAGCCCTCGAAGGCAAGCTCGCAAGCACGCTCGCGACGCACCTCGTCGATAAACTTCTTCTGGTCGGCAGTAAACTTGTCAGCAACATGAGCGGCACCTACACGGTCGCGCAACACGTTGATAGCCTCTACTGCTGTCTTGCCATATTTGCTGCTCTTATAGCTTGCACCCTGAGCGGCTGCACCAGCCTCTGCGTACATCAGATAGATGTCGGCTACACGCATATAGGGAAGGTAGGTCTGAAGAGCACCACCCCAGTTGTACATACCGTCATACTTGTTGCACTGGTGAGGAACGAGCTTCTGGCAGAAATATCCTGTACGAGAACCGTTGTTCGCATCGCGCATCAACTCTGCTGTAGGATCAGTACCATTAGCTGACTGCAAAGGCAGATATTGATAAATAGCATCATCCTTACTTGGGTCGTTGTTGATGAACTTGAATCCGTCGAACATGATGTCATGATAGAATCGTGGATCGCGGTCCTTGAACGGGTGAGTTGGATCGAAACCAGACTCCGGGTCGGTCAGAGGCAGACCATTTGCCATACCATAAGCATAGTTGATATAGTTGGCTGTAGGCATGTGGATCACAGCGTCGTGCTCAACAAGACCATTGATTTTCGGTCCCCACAACTTGGCAAAGTTCCAGTTAGAACCATTGACATCGGGCATCGGGCCACGCATCACAGCTTCCACTGTGCCAGGCATCTGCCAGTTCTTACCTGTGGTATAGAATATGTCAGAAAAGTTGGTCGTACTGTTCGACTTGTCCATCGTGTGGTTGTAGATGTCAGTATATTTATACTCGGCAAGAGCATAAGGAGTTGTTCCGCCTTCAATAAGGCTAAGAGCCTCACCCAGGGCATCAGCTGCACGCTTTGCGAGTTCAGCATCATACTGATAAGTAAGTGTCAGGTTGCCGGCACCGGTTGATGCACCGTGAACATTGAATGGAGAAGCAGCCCAAAGGAGAACCTTTCCGAGGTAGCCAAGAGCACAAGCCTTGGTGATGCGCAGGTCATTGTGTCCCTTTGTGCGCAAACCGGCAGGATGGTTATCCCAGTTGGCAGGCAACAGGTCGGCAGCACGACGATAGTCAGCGGCACACTTTTCGGCACACTCCTTGAAAGAGAGGCGCGGCAACAGCAGTTCGTCGCTTGGCTCAAATGCCTTGTCAACGTAAGGCAAACCACCGAAGAAGTTCATCAGCTCATTATGCCACCATGCACGGAAGAACAGAAGCTGACCTTCAAGAACATTCTTCTCGTCAGCAGAACCCTGGAACTTGTCGAGGTTCTCAAGACCGATGTTGCAATGACGAATGCAGTACCATGCGTGCTCCATTGAGTGTGCATACTTGTCAGAACTCGTAGGGTCTGGATTGTCTGCATGCAGGAAATGCTGGTTGTTATTATACCAGTTACGATAGTTGCCAAGGTCAATCTGGTGAGTAAGGTGAGAGTCACCCAAACCGGCATTCATAATCTCATCATCACCCCAGTTGAACGTACAGCACCACATGTTCGACTCCTTGTTAGGAATACAGTTGTAGTTAAGCTCTACGAATCCCTGGAAATGGGTGAAGTCTGTGAAAACAGCATCGCCGTCAACATCCGAGTCCGGATTTTTGTCGAGATAGTCGGTACAAGAAGATATACCGGCCACCAAGGCGAAAGCCATTACACCTTTGTATATGTATTTATTTATAAAGTTTTTCATTTCCAATTTCATTTATTAGAGATTAAACTTGACACCGAAGTTGATACGCTTCATAGTAGGATAAGCTCCTGTTGCGCCGCCCCAACTTGAGAAATTCGACTCACGGTCGTCAGGCATGCGGGTCCACAACCAAAGGTTGTTACCACTGACGAAGACTTTCAGGTCATTTAGACCGAGTTTCTTCACCCAACCACCATTCCATGTATAAGCCACCTCAATGTTCTTCAAACGAATGTAACTACCGTCGCAAAGATACTGTGTACCATTGTAATAAGTTGGAGTACTTGCAAAACGAGGAGTCACAACATCAGCTCCATAATGGTCGTTGCTCCACCATACACCCTGGTCGAAGATATTGGTTTGGTTCTTGTCGGAAAGACTGATCATCGTCACATCGCGTGTCACATTAGTAACACCATAGAACTGTGCGAACATTGAGAATCCCTTGTATTCGAATCCGATTGTCGCATTATATGTATTCTGAGGAGTACCGGTATATCCGATTGGTGCAGAGTCGTTGTCATCTACTACACCATCGCCGTTGAAGTCAACAATATAGTAGTCACCAGGCAATTTCTGTCCGTCATTGGAATTATGCTTTGGCGAACCGTAAATATCGTCGTATGTCTGCATCATGCCTTTGTCGAGGTGAGAATGTGTCTGTCCGATGGCATATCCTGCAGCACGCTGATAAGCTGGCTTCAGAGGTGCATCGTCCTTGATGATTACCTCATTCTCGGCGTGAGTCATGTTCAGGTTAGCCCAAAGATGGAGCTTGTTGGCGAAGGTCTTGTTGAAGCGAAGTTCAACTTCATAACCCTTGGTCTTAACCTCACCCTTGTTCACCCATGCAGGCTTTGCACCATAATAGCTCGGAACGGCACGCTCAAGACCATTTACAAGGATGTCAACGCGCTTGTCGTGGAAGAACTCGATATTACCGGCGATGAGACCGCCGAGAATTCCGTAGTCGATACCGATGTTGGTCTTCTTCACCTTCTCCCAGTGAATGTCATTGTTACCTACGATACTTTCGCGATACCATGTATAAGGAGACTTGCCCTGATTGACGTCGAGATAAGAGGCGCCATTGGCTCCACCTCCCATAGCCCACTGTGTCTGATAGAGGAAACGGTCGCCGACATTGTCGTCACCAATCTCACCGTAAGAGGCACGGATCTTCAACATATCGATAATCTTATTATCACGGAACCACTTCATGAATGGCTCATCTGAGATCATCCATCCTACGGCTCCCGACTGGAAGAATGCAAAGCGGTTGTCAGAAGAGAACTTCTCCGAACCGTTGTATGCACCGTTGTACTCTACAAAGTAGCGTGTGTTCCAATCGTAAGTTGCACGGAATACCCAATCCTCACGGTAAGAGGGAATCATAGAACCTGTGGCATATTCCTGACGGCCCCAAAGTCCCATGGCTGTCACGTTGTGCTTGCCAAACTGGCGTGCCCAGTTGAGCTGAAGCTGGTAGTTGAGATTGCGCTGGGTCTTCCAGTTGTCAACCTCACCACCTTTTATTGTCCACTTGTTACCAACAGCATAATCATAGTGGTCGTATTGCTCGTATGACTGCTTGTAGGTCACAGCACCTGTCTCGGGGTCAATCCACTTGAGCTGTACCGGTGTATAGAGGTCATTGATACCACGATCTTTCTCTACAAACACGTTGTCCCATGAAATCATACCACGCAGGTTAAGTCCCTTGGTGATGAAGTCGAGCTTCTGCTCAAGCACGAAGTCGGTGTTCAGACGGGTTGTCGTAACAGTCTGCTGACCACCAGTAGCGATGTTCTGTGCAGAGTTAGTCACGTTGGTGCCGTGAGGCAGATAACCCCAAGAACCATCGGCATAGAGAGGCACGAACACGTCAGGACCGATGTTATAAACACCCGACCACTGTTGCGAAATCTGCCAGTCGCTGTTCACGCTGTTACTCCAAGGCGACTTGCGTGTGGCGTTAGAACCTGAGAGGTTAACCTTGAAGACAGTTGTCTTGGTGATATTGAAGTCGAGGTTTGAACGGAAGTTGATACGGTTGTAAGCATAACCTGTGTTATAATTACGTCCGCTCGGGAACTCACGATAAAGGTCACCCTCATTAACGAAGTCAACGGCTGCATAATACTTAACGAACTTGGTACCACCAGCCACGTTGATGTTGGCATTATATGACATGGTGTAGTCCTTGAACAGGGCATCCTGCCAGTCAACGTTAGGATAACGCTCAGAGTAGAGGTTGCCAAACTCGTCAACCTTACCAGCCTGATTGCGGTAGTTCTCAATGAAGCTCATTGGCTTCATATACTTAGCAAAGTTGTCGGGAGCAAGGTTCAACTCGTGCTCAATGGCCATGTTGCGGTAAATCATACCATCGTAAGAGTCCAACTTATCTGGCAGCTTTGAAGGAATCTTCATAACGGCATTTGCCGAAACGCTAATCTGAGCCTTGCCTTCCTGTCCACGCTTGGTGGTGATAAGGATAACACCGTTAGCACCTTTCACACCATAGACGGCTGTGGCGGAAGCATCCTTCAACACTGAGATTGTGGCTACCGACTGCATTTCCACCGAACTCATCGGACGCTCGATACCATCCACAAGTACAAGAGGGGCGGAGTTGTTCCATGACGATGCACCACGGATGACAATCTGGGGTTCCTCCTCACCAGGCATACCACTTGATGCGGTTGTTACCACACCAGGGAGGTTACCCGTCAAGGCTGCACCGAGGTCACTGATACCTGCGGCACGCTCGAGCACCTTACCAGTGGTCTGGGTGATGGCACCCACCACTGAGGCCTTCTTCTGCTGACCATAACCTACGACCACCACTTCCTGAAGTTGGTTGTCCTCGGCGAGGGCCACGTTAAACACTCGTTTCTTGCCCACCTTGATCTCTTTCGAAACCATACCGACGTAGCTGACCACGATGGTCGAGCTTTCCGAAGGCACGTTGAGCTTGAAATCTCCACTTAGGTCAGACACGGTACCTATGGCCGTGTTGCCCTTGACGAAAACAGATGCACCGATAAGCTCTTCTCCGGCAGAGTCCATTACCTTACCGGATATGGCAATCTTCTGGGCAAACGAGCCAAGACAAATCGCCATAAGCATGAGCAGTGTGGCCACTGTTCTCTTCACTGTAGGTTTTTTTTGCTTCATTGTTAATTTAATTTTAGATTCATACGTTAGATTGTTGATGAATTTTCAATTTTTCGGCTGCAAAGGTATAACTATTTTATTAAATAATGTTTCATTAATGTTACACATACTTTATTTCATGTTACATACCTTAATTTTTGTTTCCTTTCCGTTGCGCTTTACCTCTTTATATATATATGGCGTGCGCGAGGGACCACTTATTTCCATACCTTGCAGATTATAGTATTTTCTGCTTATCACCTCGTCATTGTCCACATCAATATCCTCAATGGCTGATATATTTTGTGCTTCATACCAATCCTTGTACCAGTCGAAGCAAGCCTCACCACAGGCTTCATCCACTCCAAGGAAGGCTGGCTGCACCTTGCCAGATTCAAGATACTTGTCGATGTCGAAATACAAACCACTGCCCTGAAGGGTCATACTGATATTGCCATAGTAGTCGTGGATATATTTGAAGGCATTGCCAAAACCCGAAGTGGTTGCAGTACCCCAAGTACCATAATTGGGCTCCACCCAATTGCCATGCTCGTCCTTATGTCCTTCTCCTGGTTTGACTGGACTCCAGTCAATCTCCGTAACGATGACGGGATTGGTCTTCACCACCGGCACCTGCACCTCAAACTGGCGGCGCATCTTTTCCTTATCGGTATTGTCATTACTTCCGGAACCAGAATTATACCAACCGGGATAACAGTGCACGGCATATCCGAAGTTATTCTCCGGGTCGATTACGGGATTCTTTTCATAGTTATTATACCACGACTGCCATCCCGAGCCTGGCACCCATATTATTCCCTTGAATCCGTTTTCACGGATGGCATCAACTATCGGTTGGAAGAAATCACGCATAGCCACCGAACTATTATTAACACCATTGCTGTCATATACATCAACAGGTTCGTTGGCAAGTTCTATGGATATTCTTCCAGCATTATCCTTGAGATAATCGGCTTGGGTAACAGTTTTCCAAACCGTAAGTAGATAGTATTGATAGGCATCACCCACCTTTATATCATGTGGACATACTCCAGGTGGACGCATTACAACATAAAGACCATGGGCGAGAGCCTTCTCTATGAGTTTTACATAGAGTTTATTCCAAAATGTAATCAGGCGCTTCTTACTGAAACGGCTGATGTCTGCCTCAGAACCATCGCCAGTGGCGGTGATATTGGGATCATTTGTCCAACAGGGGTCGAGATGCAAACGGAACACATTGCAATATGCTCCTTGTTCATGGTCGGTTAAGGCGGTGAATATTTTCTCGAAATAGTCAAGGCATGGCTGCACATCCTCTTCACCATACGCAGGTTTCCATCCCTGCCATCTCCATCCGTTGAAATAGCGGTTGGGAGTGTCCATCACACCATGCAGCACCACGGCCTTGCCCGAGGCATCTACAATGTCTTTGCCGCTCACCCTCAAATCCGGTAGAGCGTCCTGGGCGGATGCAGACAAGTTAACAAGTAATGCGGCTACAACAGGCAGCAGCCGACTTCTGAGTAAATGATAATTCATACTTTACGTTTTTTACATTAGGTTTGACGATGCAAAGGTACGAATTACCGATGAAATCGGGCGTATGAAATGTTACACGTTCTTTTTGAAATGTTACAAAGTGCAGATTATTGCGTTTTTTATGGCAATAATGAAGTCATAAGCTTAGTGTATTCAGATATTATGATAACAGTCTGTCTTTATTTATAGTGAATATCCTATATAAATGTATATGCATAGGGCAAATGAGTTACGTTCCGCAGTGCGGAACGTACATACCGCAGTGGGGAACGTATATTCCGCAGTGGTGAACGTACGTTCCGCAGTGCGGAATATAAACCAAATACCCGTAGTATAAAAATTCAATAGCCCTGACTTATAACATTCACACTACCTATGCACTCAAAATAATATAGGCTATTCAGATAACGTTAATATTGCCATTGTTATACCTTCTTTCCAAGCCAGCGCTTAATCAAGAAGGTGAGGAAATATGGGAGGGTATAGAACTGGCCGTTGAAACCGATATTCTTGTTGCAAAGCTTAATGCCATACTTAATGTCGGCATATCTGCTATCTGTAAGTATTGACAGTGTGGGAGTGGCATTGTCATTTGCTTTCACTTCCACAGGAATGAGCGATCTCATATCGCGCACAAAGAAGTCCATCTCCATAGTTGATTTCTCATTGCGGAAGAAGTATAGATCGTAGCCTTGTTTTACAAGCATGTCTCCAACTATGTTCTCGTATAATGCCCCCTTGTATGTACCATAGTTTTTGTTGACGCGAATGTCAGTCTGACTCTCTTCGTCGAGCGAAGCCACAAGTAATCCTGTGTCACTATAATATAGCTTGAACATCTTTGGATTATAGTTGCCTTTTAGGGGCAACGACAGCTGGTCGAGACAATAGCAGACATTGACAATGCCGGCATCCTCAAGCCACTCCACTGTTCCTGCATATTCGCGCGAGCGTGCTCCTCGGGCTACTTTTGACACTTGGAATTTCTTGTTCTCCTGACCCAAGAAAACAGATATATGCTGATAAATGTTTTTTATCCTGCCCTTGTCCAATCCCTGGGCATATTTAGTGATGTCCTCCTCGTAGTCGGCAAGCAGTTGACGCTGTATGTCGAGGGTGCCGCTGTAGTTACCGCTTTCCACAAACCGTCTTACCACCTCGGGCATACCGCCAATAAGCATATATTCGTGAAAGAGGCTCATATATATGTCCATCTCAAGCGATGAAAAGGGTTTTAGTGTCTCAATATGGCTTAGCATGTCGTCAACATACTTTTCTCCATACCCTCTTGCCCAAAGAAACTCCTCGAAGTCCATGGAGTACATCTCGTAATCCTGTTTATATCCTACGCTATTTGACTCTATTTCCCTATAGTTGATACCCATGAGTGACCCTGAACAGATTACGTCATACCGTCTGTCCATACAGAATGACTTGAGGCATGTAGCACATTTGGGGCAATCCTGCATCTCGTCGAAGAACAGTAGGGTTTTACCTGCCTCAAACTTCAGCGATTGGTCAATCAGGGTAATATTCTTAATAATGCTATCGACATCATATCCGTCATCGAATATTCTCTTGAACTTTTGTTCCAACACGAAATTGATTGCCACGACATTCTCATAGTGAGCCGTGGCAAATTGCATAATGGATGAGGTCTTGCCAATTTGTCGCGCCCCTTTTATAATAAGAGGTTTTCTTGCCTCATCAGTTCTCCACCTATGCAAGTAGGAGTCTATTTTCCTTATTAACAAATTCATATTCAATGCATTGTATTCAGTAATATGACATATATCGGTTGCAAAGATACAAATAAATCACAAAATTCCAAAGGTTTTTGGTATAAATATCACAAAATTCCAGCTATTTCTTCTAAAATTATCACAAAATTCCTATTTATCTGCTATCTGAGTCTCTCTACCAATGATGTTTTCTTTCATAATGCATGACGTATAAGGTACTGAAATCTGTCGCAAAGTTACAAAAAAAATGCGATTGCGACAACTTTTATACGAGAAATCTGTCGCAATTAACACTTTTAACAGAGATTGCGACAACTTTCGGGTATATAATCCATCAAATTACTTATGGCATAGAGAGAGAGAAAAAGAAAGAGGCCCTGTCTCACGACAGAGCCTCGACCCATAATAACTAACAATCATTGTAACTTAACAAGTTAAAACCATATACTTAATTCGAAAGTCAAAAAATCCGAACTTAAACCTAAATGTATAAAAAATTGTATGATGTTCCTTTTTTGCTCAGCAAAGGTACTGCTTTTATATAACATACTAGCAATAAATTGTTACACATACTAATAAAAATGTTACATACCTTAAAATATCTAATAATATTAAGAATTATTTGCGTATGCAGAGGCTGTTTTATAAAATTGAGTTATTTGTTTTGAGCATATTTGTAGAAACTTTCACGATCACCAGTCAGTATAAATGAAGCCATCATATACTGATAGGCAAGTTTATTTTTCTTATTGCTTAGATAAAGACGCTCGAGTATTTCGGGAGTGGCATTATCGCTAAAAAGAAAGTCATTTTTGATTGCAAATGTGCGCAGAGTGCCATACTCGGGATGATTGGCTATTGCCTTCTCGTTGCCCAGTAGAGTGATTGTCTCGTTTGCCCAATCACTATAGAAGAGTGTTTTCTTAAGAATCATAAGATATTTGCGTGCCACCTCATAGTCGCCATTGATAAGGTTTGTCTGCGCAAGACGTTTAAAGCAACGGGCACTCTTTTGGAAGTCGAGAATGGCTTCCTGAGCCTCAAACACTGTTCGCTGGGCAATATTGGTCAGTCCTAAATGATAGTATGCTTCGGCTGTAGGCATCGGACTGGTGGCGTCTCTCTGAACATCAGGCAAAAGACCTAGCATACCATTTTGATTGTATTCAAACATCTTGTTGAGAAGTGTGCCTTGCTTAGCCAAAGCAAGGTTTTGCACTGTCACTCCTATCTGGTTGTTGGGTTTCTCTTCATCGATGGTGTTGAGTATGCGATTCCATTGCTGATGGCATGCCATGAAATCATATTTCATAGTCTTCTCGGCTTTGAAATTACTGTTTTTCCATACCATAACAGCCATAACAACAGCAACTACAGCAAAAGATGCAAATGTCAATAGTATATCGTTTGGGGTATGAGATTTATATCTGCATATACATTCGTCTTTAACTCCTTGAACTCCCTTAACTCCTTTAACTCCCAACAAAATAACCAATGCCAAAACCGCCATCCAAAGCATTGTCGGGATCACTGTGGGATAGCGATGATAGTGAATGCCCCGCCACAGACTACCATCAAGTACCGGGAGGCAGTGGGCAAGAACAAGAGGCATCAAGACAAAGAGCAGCATTGTTGCAATGTTCCATATAAAATGGTTTGCGCGACGTATCTGAAGGATACAGAACACTATACTCACAGGGCCTGCAATACAAAAGAGCAAGGGGATAAGCATTGCTGTAAGTATGCGACGAGTCCATCCGTCTGCCATCTTGCCGATAGCCAAAGAAGCAGATAATGTCAGGACTACTGCCCATACACCACCCAACAGTGCATTCTCATCAAGCAGGAATATCCATAGCAGGAAAGCGGGAACATAACTTAGTCCGTAGAATCTACCCCAGTTTGCCAAGCCTAGTGTCAGCAGCTGAATCACTGAAAGCAGAATAGCGATAATTGTCGCTCCCACCCAAGCATAGAGGAAGAACTGCGTAGAAAAACGTCCTAACAGGTCGGCAACTCCGCCAGGCAAAGCTATGACATCCCAAATATAAGAGCTGTCGAAGAGGAACAGCTGATACTGCTCCTGATAATGCAGATGATGGGGATATGCCAACCCGAAGAAAAGGAGGGCAGACACACCAAAGAGGAGGGTATATATATAATGTATATGTTTCATATTGTTATGGAGTTACTTGTCAAACACTCTGCTGAATTCTTTAACAGTGGTGCGCACAGGCTCTACCATAAACTCTGGACGATTGTAGCTCTTTAGGCGTAGGGCGTTTTCTTCTGGATCGGCTTGAGGCAGAAGGAAGGCTTTCGCCACTTTCCCGTCTTTGAAATAGGCGAAATACACACGACTGTAGTTGCCATCATATCTACGACTGGCAATCATTATCCAATGCCCGTTGCTCGACCATGTCGGGTAGCTCTCTGAGTAACCTTTGCTATTGGCAAGTGACAAGTCAAGGGCTGATGATTTCTCAACAAGGGCACCGTCCTGTCGCAAAGGAATACACACGATATCGGCCTCCTCGTGGCGGCTATGGAAACATCCGTATCGTCCCTCGGCAAACATCAGATACTTGCCGTCAGGACTGATGCGAGGCAATGTGGCACTCTTATCCTGCGAAACGGCATCATATACAAGTTGCTCCTCACCGAATGTATGGGTTGCCACGTCAAACGAGCGACGATAAAGGTTGTATTGCACTTTGGGATAGGTCGTTCTGATATCCTGTCCCTTCATCTCTTCCGGCAGTGGAACAGTCTTACAGTAATAGAGATGTTTGCCATCTGGCGACCATGTTGGATATACCTCCAAGAGTGTGGAGTCGGCACAGATAACACTTACAGAGTCTTTCTCCACATCATATAGGATAAGGTCGCTGGCTTCATCATAAACCTCAATCTTATTATGATTCTGAGTATGGAAAGCCTGTCGGGTGGTATTTGTAGAGAACGCTACAAGTTTTGCCTTTGGATGCCATGAAGGATACACTCCGGCAGAGATGGTATAGTCGCGCTTGAGATTTACCTTCGATACCTTACCATCGTTTACAATAACGGTAGCTCCATTAGACAGACGCACATGAAAGAGCATATTGTCGGTCTTGTAATTCTGATAACTATGGCAGTTGATGCACTGCCCTTTCTTCCTGTCGATAGAAGTAACCTCGTTATTGAAAATCTCATTTTCTTCAAAAGAAGATACGTTACGCTGAGAGATAGACATATAGCTCCATGCCACGTATGTCGGTTCAATAAGACGATAGGAGATGTATTCATCTATAGGTTCTTCGGCTACCTTTATCTCAAATGGTTTGAACGCAAGCCACTTCCCGTCTTTCTCGCCCCATACCTCTACCTTCATGCTTTTGCCTTTCGAGGCTGTTAGCATAGTTTGCCATTCGTTCTCTGGTATCAGCACCTTCACTCCATCTCCATAGGTCTGTTGTTTGCTATCAGGGGTGGTGATACGGGCGACACACTTGTCATACTCCACATCAGGGAGCATAAAGTTGAGCGGTGCGATATTACATGGTATGGTAACATCGCAATAATCGGGATAAATATCAGGCAGACTATTTGTCTTCTTGCTTTCTGAAGGAATATCAGGATGACTTACGCACGATGACAACAGAAGCAAGGCAACTGCCAATATCTTACAACAGGAAAGGATATGTCTATTCATATATATATTGTATTTATTTAATATACTCTTCGACTGAAGATGTTGTAATACCAATAGGTATCGCCATAGCTATGGCGCATCTTCTCGGCAATTGTTTCACGACTAATACCCAACCTCGCATATTGCTCAAGGGAAGACCAGAATTGCTTATATCGTTCATATAGGTCTTCATTAATAGGAATCATCACCCTTTTCTTTTCCGGAGCCTTGTCCATATACATGATATATGCTTCGGCTACAGGCACAGGAAACTCCTCGCCCATGTGGGTCTTTATGAACTTTCGAAATGAAGCCCAAAAACGCTTTGAATCCCTACGCATCATTGAATAAAACAAAGCCTGCTCGGATGCCAACTTACTGTCTGAATCATACCAAAGACTAATGCTGGTGACAATATATCCATCACTGCTCTCCACACCTGTGATTTCATCAGGATAGGCTTTATGCAGTTCATGAATCTTATCCGACACTTTTTCTGGTTGCCAGTCTTTATAAAACGGATGTCGATGAAGCTGCTGGATATAACGATTGGCAAGATTATCCTCGCCATTGGCATGGGCACAGCGTGCCAGCATCTTAAGATAGGCAGGAGAGAAACCAGCCTGAACAGCACATTCAAAACTAAGGCGGAATGCCTCGTTAAGCATTCCATAGTTATAATATGTCACCGGTGCCGCTATTTCAAGGAAACTGACATGAACAGAATCAGGATCGTATTTATTAAAAGCCTCGTTGCCCATAGGAAAAGAACGTTCGAGCAATGTGCCTTCGTGCATAAGTGCAACATTCTTGAGCATAAGCATTGAAATGGTAGGGCGCTGGGCCTTTTCAGCTATAGCCACAACCTCCTTCCATTCATTAGCCTCGGCACTGCGCGTCATTCGCATCTCGTTGATATAGTTCTTGTCGCTGAACATGAATGAGAATGTAATGGTTATTCCTGCGATAACACAAAAAGCAGGAACAAACCATTTGTCAAGATATGTTTTAATAATTGGGATAATAACAATGACAACTGCCATTATCCAGAAAGGAATGGATAGGCGTGTGCTTACATCCGACGGAGTGGCAAAACGAGGGAATCCTGCCATAATCACGTCCTCTGCCTTGACATTTGAATATACAAGATTATGCCAGATGCTTGCTGAAAAAACAAGCACGAGAAAACAAATAACCTCGCGCCATGACGGTTTTTCTGCCAAAGCCAAACATAGCACGAAAAGCAAGGCAAACCATCCTAACACGGGATAGAGGAAGAAACCTGAAAGATACCAGATGAAATGCCATTTACGAGGAGTAGTTCCTCGTGCTGCCCACAACAACAGCAACATCAGGAGAAGTCCTACAGACTGTGAAAACCAGTAGCCTCGTATTGTAAGGAAATAAATCCAATAGCCTAAATCAACGACTGATGTAAGAAGGCATGCCACTGGCAAGAGCATCAATGCCCAGGAACCTCCTTGCAGTTGGAATGCTTTTTTGCCGACAATAAAGATAAGTACCCAGATAGCTCCCAACATTGCCGAACCTAAAGCTGGATAATAGAAAAACTGTGTCAGCCAAGCTCCTACATATTGTATTGCTCCGAATGGTTGTGACATTAAGCGGTTGAAGAATGTACTGCCATAGAGAAATTCCGACCGTTCATGTGCTGTATATAATACATCTTGATTCACATAGAAAATATATACAGCAAACGCCATGAAAGCCAAAACACTTCCATAAAGAGATACCGTATTTATAGTTTTCTTACTTGCCATAGAAACGTCCTTAACCAACCAGATAATACAAATTGTTATTACAATGAAAAATGGTTGGCCCAATAATGGGCCAACCTTTTTTAGTTATCTCAACAAGGAATTATTATTCCTCATAGTAGATAGCGTTTACAGTCATGGTACCAGAAGTAACCATGATGTCGAGGTCCCTACCAGCGCCACCGTTACCGCGTGCACAGTCCTTGGCAATAGCCTCGGTAAGAGGAAGCTCCCACAGACCGTTTGTCCAATGAACATCTGTATCACCATCATAGCGGGCACTCCACCAACCGTTCATGATACGTCCAGCGCAATCTTCACTAACGTCAGAGAGGTCGAAGATAAGGGTCTTGAAGCCCCAATATACATCGTCGGAGAGGAAAGGAAGGTGCTTACCTTCATTATCGCTGAAGCGCATTTCAGCAGCATCCCAAGCAGCTGGAGTAAAAGGCTCCTGACCACTGCCCGGAGCACCATAGATATAGAATCTTTCGAGCGGGTTGGTAATTACATTACACTGTACGGGGAAGTCAGCTGTAACAACAGTACCGTCGGCACAGAGTCCTGTCAGAGTGACAGTATGCTCACCAAGCTTCACCTTCTTAGTGGCGTAGTTGTTAAAGAAATCCTTACCACTAATAGTCCACTTCGCATTCACAGGAGCAGTGGTGTTGCAAGTGATTACATTTCCATTTTGGCCGTTGGCATCCTTGTCAACTGTTACCGTTGACATAGCCTTAAGCTGTTCTGCAGTGATGTTTCCGCCATTGCTTATATCCTCAGATGTAGGATCGCAAGCGAAAAGTAGGCTTACTGCTGCAAAAAACAAAAATATCTTTTTCATATTCTGAATTCTTATTTTAATTAATTATAGAGATCGACATACTGTTTCTCTGCTTCTGGGGTGTTTTCATCCCAACCTGGGTTCTGGATGAGGTTACCATTCATAAGAGTAATCTGTGACTGTGGCTTAGCCAAGAAACCATTAGTGTCAGCATAACGCTTTGTCCAAGAGCAAGTCATGTGCTTCATGGTTGTCTTGTTGGCTACATTACCCTTAACAACCATCTGCTTGCCAGCCTGTGCCTGGAGAGCCTTGGCTGCATAGCATGACTCACCACCATCCTTGCCAGACCAACGACGCATATCGTTGAAGCGGAGACCCTCGAATGCAAATTCCCAACGACGCTGGTTCTGGAGTTCTTTCAGAGAATACGGTGTCTCAGGAACACCTGCACGCTTCTGAACCTGGTTCATATACTGTGCATCACCTGTCATCTCAGAGAGCATCAGGAGAACGTCGGCATAGCGCATGAGGTAGAAGTCCTCAAAATGGTCACCCTGCATCGGGTTTTCAAGTGTACCCTTGAAGCTTTCGCCTCCTGCAAAGTCCCACCAAGGTGAATCACCAGTTAAAGCATCAAGAGTAACGCCATTGTACTTCTTTACACCAAAACCGGAAGCCTCGCAGCAGTCCTTAACGAACTCATAGTCGATTTCCTTGTTCTCGGTAACACCATCAATCAAAGAACCAAGCTTACGGATGTCGGTGTAGCCACCTTCGTTCTCAGCAATTGTCCAGTCGTCCCAGATATTGTTAGAAGGAGTTCCCTGTCCCCAACCTTGTGTAAACGGATATGTGAAGTTACGGTCACCGTTATGTCCGTTAACGCGGAGAGCCCAGAATACAGAGAGGTAGTTGCAATACATACGAGCACAAGAGTATGGACCCTTTTGATCAAGATTCCAATTAGAAGCATTCATGAACTGAATCTGGAAGAGTTCCTCCTTGTTGCCATTACCCATGCCCGGCTGGTCGAAACAGTGCTCACGCTTCATGTCGGCAATAAACTTATATGCATGACCTGTTCCTGTCTCAATAGCCTTCTGAGTCTCGTCCCATACATAGCTGTTAGAGTACTGCCAGAGTGAACGGTAGTCTTCGAGAAGCTCGTAAGCACCAGAAGAAACAATATCTCTAAGTGCGCTTACTACATCGGCCTGAGAAAGAGAAGCTGCAGTACAACCCTCCTGCTCAACGAGGTTGATAGCTGGAGCAGAACCTGTAGAAAGGTCGGCCACCTTCTTATAGAAACCTGCCCAGAACATATATGCACGAGCCATGAAAGCCTCAGCAACATACTTGTTGGCGTGACCAGAGCTCTTCTCAGTGCTCATAAGATTCTGAGCAGACACGAAGTCTGAGAGAATCTGAGGATAGATAACTTCCTCTGCACTTACCTGAGCCTTCATCTCCTCAGTAATCAAGGTTGCAGTGATCAATGGCACATCGCCATAGAGCTGTGTGAGCCAAAGTGTGTAGAGACCACGCATGAAGTAACCCTCACCAAGAAGCTGGTTGCGCTTTGCCTCATTACCTGTCCAGTCAACGTTGTCGATTGTCTCAATCTGGTTGTTGGCACGGTTGATACCACCATAAAGGAGGACAAATGGCTGCTCATACTGGTTGGAATTCATCTGAACAAGATGATGCAACGACTTAACCTTATTGTCCTGCAGACCACCAGAGCCAAAGCAGTTGTCGGACATAACTTCCCACCATAAGAATGGGTTCTGATTATCTGGGTCACCACCACCCATTGTGTTCATAATACTATAGGTGGCAGTATTCAAAGCCTCAACATCTGCGATCTTACCCGGGAAGGTAGCCGAAGTAGCGTCGGTAACACGTGGATCGGTGTCCAACATGTCATCGCAGGATGTAAATATTGCAGCTGAACAAACAGCTAATGCTGATAAAATATATTTCTTCATAACTTTTTCGTATTAAAATTTAATGTTAACACCTACAAGATATGTACGCGATGGAGGATAAAGACCGAGGTCAATACCTGAAGCCCAACCATCGGCACCACCTGTAGAACCTACCTCAGGATCGAGACCAGTGTAGCCTGTGAATGTGTAGAGGTTCTGAGCCTGCACATAAAGACGGAGCTGCTGGAATGGGCTGCTCTTCCATACCTTAGTGAAGTCGTAACCGAGAGTTACTGCCTTAATCTTGAAGTAGTCGGCATTCTCCATATAGCGGGTAGATACCCACATAGTATTGTTATGACCAGTACCAGAGATGCGTGGCTGAGTGTTTGATGTGCCCTCGCCATGCCAACGATCAAAGATAGTGGTATCGTAGTTGTGCCACCAAGAGTCGGCGAACGAACGATAAGAACGCATAACCTGCTGACCAAATGCTCCTGCTCCGTTTACTGAGAAGTCAAGTCCCTTCCAGTTGAAACCAAGGTTGATACCGAGGGTTACGTCTGGGTTTGGATTACCTATCTCATGGCGGTCGCAAGCAGCACCTTCTGCATATTGGATAACGCCATCACCATTGTAGTCGTCCCAAATGCAGTCGCCAGGCTGGGCGTTGTCGAGAACAGCCTTGCCTGCTGCGCGTGCAGCGTCGATCTGCTCCTGGTTCTGCCAGATTCCACTGTAAGACATACCGAAGAAGTAACCGATTGGCTTACCTACTTGAGCACGGTAGATATACTCTGTTCCCTGTGAGAGAACGCCACCTGTACCATTGATATAACCGTTCTCGTTGGCAATACGTGTTACCTCATTCTTATTAGTAGCGATATTTACACTTGCATTGTAAGAGAAGTCCTTACCTACTCTGTCGTTCCAAGAGAGACCGATTTCAACACCGGTGTTCTGAACGTCACCACCGTTGATGTATGCAGGGTTAGTACCCTCGATGGCAATACGTGGAGCTACGATGAGCCAATCCTTTGTGGTCTTCTTATACCAGTCGAAGCTAAGAGCAAGGCGGCTGTTGAGGAAGCGGGCGTCGAAACCGAGGTCGAGCTGCTCTGAAGTCTCCCATGTTACATCAGGATTTGGTACGATGTTTGCGTAAGCACCAACATTTGGTTTACCGGTGAAGGTGAAACTATAGTCGTCGCTGAACTTGTAACCGCTATCACCAGCAGAACCAGACTGGGCGATTGTAGCGAGATACTGATACTTTGCAATAGAGTTGTTACCGTTCTGACCCCAAGAAGCACGGATCTTCAAGAAGTCCAGCCAGCTCTGGGTGCTTTCCATGAATTTCTCGTTAGAGATTACCCAACCTACAGATACAGATGGGAACGAACCCCAACGCTTACCCTTGTTGAAGATAGAAGAACCATCGTAACGCATTGTCACGGTAGCCATATACTTCTCCTTGTAGTCCCAAGAGATACGACCGAACCAAGAAGCCAGATACTCTTCATCATTAGGGCTTCCACTTAGTGTGGCGTTAGCAAGGTCGGTGCTGAAGTTTGACAGGTATGCAGAATTCCAACCCTTGAGAGTAGCAAACTGTGAGCCGAAGTTAACAGAGTTAGAGCCACTGAGATTTGTACCCCATGCTGTGCTTTGGAATGACTGACCTGCCATTACAGTAATATTGTGTTCATTTATTGTAGGAAGCTTATATGTCAGAGTATTCTCAACAGACCAGTTGGTGCTCATGTTTGAGCTTTGGCTAACACTGTAAGAAGTAACTGTACCTGATCCAGATGAAGGAGAGCGAGGCTCTGCAAAGCTACGGTAAGCACCAGAATTCCAGTTATAGTTGAACTGTGTGCGCCACTTCAAACCCTTGATAGGCTGGATGGTAACGAAAGCAGTGGCATTTACATTAAGGTTGCGGCTCTCTGCCATAGAGTTGAAACCTCCCTTTGAGAGACCTTCGTAGGGGTTGTTGAACCAAAAGTCGTTCCAACCGGCACCATATTTTTCATGGTTGTACAATTCACCGGGAGCTGCATTTGGATCTACCACGTTGGCATACATTGGAACGAGCGGGTTGGTCTGAAGCAAGCTGTGGATATAGCTCCAATACATACCACCCTCGGCCAAGTCATGGCTTCTGTTGTAACCAATAGATACATTCTCGCCAATGGTAATTACATCGAAGTCCTTAGCCTTCAGCAGGACATGGTCGCTGTTGATACGAATAGTGCTACGCTTGTAGAAAGAAGCTACGTCTGCACCCATAATACCTTCGTTGCTGGTATTGGTGAAAGACAAAGCAAACTTGGAACGGTCAGAACCACCAGTAAGGGTTACAGAGTGATTCTGCTGAACAGCATTCTCATTCTCGAATGCGCCCCACCAGTCGGTACCTGTCCAACCTTCGGCTACCTTGTCGAGAACGTTCTGAGGAATATAAGCAGAGAAATCACACTTCTGACCAGAGGTGTTGAAGCTATACTCGTCCATGATTGTCATATACTGCTGGGCATTCAGAAGCTGCGGACGCTTGTAGGCATTTGACCAACCTATAGAACCGTTGTAGGTAAGTTCAACCTTACCAACCTTACCCTGCTTTGTTGTAACAAGGATAACACCGTTAGCACCACGGGCACCATAGATAGCTGCAGAAGCAGCATCCTTAAGTACGTCGATGCTCTCGATGTCGGCGGGGTTGATTCCGTCAAGATTACCGCCAGGAACACCATCAATTACATAAAGAGGTGCAGAGTTGCCAATAGTACCCTTACCACGGATAGTAACGCTGAATCCCTTACCTGGCTGTGAAGACGACTGTGTAATCTGAACACCAGGAGATGAAGAAGCCATTGCCTCAAGCGCATTTGTTGTATTGAGCTTGGCAATGTCATCACCCTTTACCTGTACGGTAGCACCAGTAACGAGCTTTTTCTTCATTGTTCCATAACCGATGACCACCACATCCTCGAGGGTAGTGTCTTCAGCCTTAAGAACGATAGTTAAGTTTTTTGCTCCATCCACTTTCACAGTTTGCGTACCATATCCTATATAAGATACAGACAATTGTGCATTAGGAGCTGCACTCACTTGAAAATGACCATCGATGTCAGTAACTGTACCAGTGTTTGTACCAAGTACTCTCACGGTAGCACCAATAACGGGTTCGCCATTTTCATCATTTACTAATCCCTTTACTATGTTCTGAGCCGAGATTCCCAGTGGGAACAAACAGAACAGGAAAAGCAACATTAACGGCTTTTGCAGTTTTGTAACAAATCTCATACTGTAGATTTTACTGTTAGTTAATAATATAAAGTTTTGGTTCTCATAATCGATAATCATTTTTCGGCTGCAAAATTACTTTTTTATTAGGTAAGTGTTACTTCGATTTGTATCAAATATTAATGAAAATGTTACATTTCTCAATTTTTCCCAATTTTTGCTTAATTTAATAGACAAAATCTAACGAATTTGTTACATTTTAGCAAATAGTTGGAACTTTTTTGCCATAAAGGTGGATATTTTTTAAGAAATGTTTGGTTACAATAAAAAAAGTATGTATCTTTGCACTCGTAATAACTATCAAGAAGACAATGAGAAAGACTCTACTAACTTTAGTCTCTATTTGGGTGGCCTCAATAGCTTTTGCCCAAAACGGAAAACTATTCAATACCGACAACAGGCTGTCAAGTAGTTTTGTGCAGGACATTTACCAAGACCATGACGGATTTCTGTGGATTTCCACCCGTAACGGTCTTAACCGATACGATGGTTACAACTTCAAGGTGTTCAAGAAGGGGCAACCGGGATGTGACGGTATGATGTCCAACTATGTTAATATCGTGAGACAAAGTCGCGACAAGGTAATATATATAGGTACGCAGAAAGGCGTACAGACCTACAGCAACGACAAATTCCATGATGTTAAACTAGTAAACTCAGCGGGAGAGTCGGTCATATCATTTATCAGTAACATTACCGAAAGAAAGGACGGCAAAATACTGATAGCCGCATCGAGCAATGGTATTTTTGTTATGACAGGAAAGAACGAGGCCCACACATTCTCCCCTCTCAAGGACATCATAAAAATCAGAGAGTTATTTGAGTCAAGCGACAACACTCTTTGGGTGTTGACAGAAGACAAGGGCGTTGTTACCCTAAATGGAAATACACGTCGCTCATACTTCGACAACGAGGACTTGAAGATGACTGCAATGGCTATCTGCGAGGACAAAAAGGGCAATATATACATTGGAACATACTCATACGGACTTTTTGTAAAGGGCAAGGGTGAAAAAACATTCAGACATATAGAGAATACTGAGAGCATGCGAATACAGGCGCTATATGTATGCCGCAACGGTCAGATAATGATAGGACTGGATGGCGACGGTATAGCTGTTCTGAATCCTAACAATAATCATATAACATGGAACCCATACTATAGCCATGAGATTAATCTTCATCGCACCAAGGTGAACAGTTTTGTGGAAGACAACTCTGGCAATATCTGGTTTGGAATGTTGCAAAAGGGTGTTTACTTGCAACCTAAACAATTCTTGGGATTCGGATATAATGGAGTCAAGATGGGTAATCGCAACCTGATTGGCGACTGCTGCGTGACAAGTACACTCATTGACAGCAAGGGACGCTCATGGATAGGAACCGACAAGGATGGATTGTATGTGCTCGACGACAAGCATAATCTTCTCGCCCACATCACCAACATGCCAAGCACAATACTCGCACTGACTGAGGACAGGCAAGGACGGATTTGGGCTGGAGCCTACGTACATGGCCTGGGATATATTGACCCTGATACATATATATATAATAAGGTGGAGTTGGCAGGACAGAAACGCCTCAATGTCTTCGACATCAAACCCGACTCACGTGGTAACCTGTGGATTGCCACAATGGGACTCGGTCTGATAAGATATACATTGGACAGCGGTGAGACAAAGGTATATAGTGCTGACGAGGATGCCACTAACAATAGGAAAAAGAATGCCCTCGTTAACGGATATATCAACCAGTTGGCACTGTCGAAAGACCACCAGCGAATCTATGTGGCAACCACGATGGGGCTTTGCTGCTTCGACATAGGACGTAGTTCTTGGACAACTGCCTTCGGAGAGAATGTACTCCTATATGGAAATAATATACGTGCGGTGGCAGAAACAAGCGGGATGTATCTATGGTATGCTTATGACGACGGTCTGTCAAGAAGAAACATGCAAGACGGACAGACAAAGCTATTCACCATGAAAGACGGTCTGCCGGATATTGGCATTGCATCTATCATTATGGATATGGATAATAACCTGTGGCTGGGTACTGACCACGGACTTTGCCTGATGGACGAGAAGTCGGGCAAGGTGGAATACTGTTTCTATGTGGATGACGGTCTGCAGAGCAATGAATTCAGCGACAGGGCATCCTCGGTCGGTGGCGACGGAACATTGCTATTTGGCGGTATTGGCGGAATCACATGGTTCAAACCACGTGACATCAAAACGGACAAATGGCAGGCAAAGGTGCAACTTACCAACCTTATCGTTAATGGTATTCCAGTATCAACCGACTCAAAGTCAGGCTCTTACACAGTAACAAATAAGCCTGTAATGATGAGCGACATGTTTGAATTGGCACCCGATGAGAACACGTTCTCCATACAATTGTCAACTCTCACATACGACGCTCCTGAGCACATAGCCTACTCATATAGTATCAACAATGAGGAATGGACCACACTACCCACAGGGCGCAACGAAATCAACTTCAGCCACTTGCCTCCAGGTATGTATAAATTCCGAATAAAAGCTGAAAAGAACAATCAGGAATCTGAAATCAAGGAATTCTGCATTCATATCCATACCCCATGGTATCAATCGACACTGGCATATCTGATATACCTAGCATTAGCATTATTGGGCATATACCAATATATCCAATACAGAAAACGCAAGGAGCAGGATAGACTGAATCTGCAGGAACATATCCATGCCGAGGAGATGAGCGAGGCTAAAATAAAATTCTTCATGAACATCAGCCATGAGATACGCACCCCTATGACGCTTATCATTGCACCGCTGATGTCATTGCTGAAGGAAGACAACGACCCACGAAGAACGGGGGCATACTTGACTATAAAACGTAATGCAGACCGTATTATTCACCTCATAAGCCAGATGATGGACCTGAGGAAAATTGAAAAGGGAATGATGAAAATGAGAATGCGCGAAACCGACCTCATCGGTTTTGTGAATGACATCTGCAATATGTTTGAATATCAGGCCAAGGCCAAGAAGATTAAGTTTAGATTCATACACAAAGACGAGAAACTGCCAGTATGGATCGATCTCACCAACTTCGACAAGGTGATAGTTAACCTGCTGTCAAATGCCTTCAAATACACTCCTATCGACGGCGAAGTGAATATCACGATAAGCCATGACGATAGAAACGTTAGCATTGCCGTGCACGACACTGGCGAGGGAATACCCAAGGACAAGGTAAACAAGATATTCGAACGATTCTACCAAAGTGAAACGACAAGCAACGACCGACACTTAGGTACTGGTATCGGTCTTGATCTCACCAACTCTCTCGTGCTGCTCCACCATGGTACCATCAAGGCGAAGAACAATGAAGACGGACCTGGATCTACTTTCACTGTTACGATTCCGTTGGGCAATAGCCATCTGATGCCCGATGAGCTGGTCATTGCTGACGAAGAGAAGAAAGAACAACCAAGGCTCGTGGAAGACATGCTCAAGGAGTCATACAAATTTGAGCAGGAAGAGAAAGAGTTAAGCTCTAACAAGAGTGAGCAAAATGCCGCCAAAAAGTCGAAACCATGTCTTGTCATCGTGGAAGACGATATAGAAATCCAACAATATCTAGTGCAGGAACTAAAGTCATCGTTCAGAATATCCACATACGACAATGGTCAGGAGGCATTAACGGGCATACTGAAGGATATACCCGACATCGTGTTGAGTGATATTATGATGCCCATTATGGATGGCAACACACTGTGTGCAAAACTTAAGAACAACATCCGCACAAATATGATTCCTGTGGTACTGCTTACAGCCAAGTCGAGCGAAGAGGAAAAGTTGGAGGGACTCGAGACTGGTGCCGACGCATATATCGTCAAACCATTCAATCTCAACATTCTAAAGCGCACTCTGCTCAATTTTGTGGCATCGAGAAACATTATGCAGAACAAGATTGATGGTATGGAAAGCCAGGAAAAAAAGGTGGAAAACCTTGAAATGCAGACTGCCGATGACAAACTGATGGAGAAGGTTATGAAAGTCATCAACGCCAATATGAACAATGCCGACCTGAGCATCGACTATATTGCCAAGGAGGTGGGACTGAGCCGTGTACACTTCTATCGCAAGATGAAGACGCTTACCAACCAGTCGCCCCACAACTTCCTGCGGAATATCAGGATGAAACAGGCAGCCCGTCTCTTCGACGAAGGTCACCAGAATGTGACTGAAGTGATGTATGCCGTTGGCTACAACAATGCCAGCTCATTCTCTGTCGCTTTCAAGGCCTTTTATGGAGTGGCACCGAGGGAGTACATAAAGAATGAGGAATGAGGAATTCCTCATTCCTCATTTATTAATTCTCAATTGTTTTTACGTAGCACCTGCGGCGCTTGTGGTTCTCGGGCTTTAGAGGCCCCCACTGGCTCTGTACATTGTCGTTGTACTCCATCTCCACCTGACTCTCGCCCCACTTATATCCGTATTTCTGATACCATGGAATAAGGTCGGCAAACATAAGGGCATTGGCTCCCTTTGCCCTATATTCTGGCAGAATACCCATAAGAAGAAGATCGACGCCCTCGGTCTTCTGATATTTCAAGGCACGAAGCACATGCCACCATCCAAATGGAAAGAGACGACCGTTCTTGCACTTCTGGAAGGCACGCGAGAGCGACGGGATAGTAATACCAACACCCACAACCTTCTTGTCGGCATTCCAGTCCTCCACCAAGGTGATGAGATTAAGGTCGGCCATAGGCAAATACATCTTCACATAATGGTCAATCTGCTTCTGACTCAACTCCGAATATCCGTAGAGATCCTTGAATGTATCATTGATGATAGAGAATATCTTCTGTCCATATCCTTTCTTGAACACCTCGTCGCGAGTGAGCTTCTTGACATGGAGATTATATCGCTTCTCTATCATACTGGCAATCTTGGCATATTTCTCTGGCACCTCATCCGGCACATACATCTTGTATTCCACATAATCGTTGTCCTTCTCCCAACCGCCAAGCCTCTCCATGTGCTCAGGATAGTAGGGATAGTTATATATGGTGGCCTGAGTGCCAAGTTGGTCGAATCCCCATGTAAGCATACCCTCGGGGTCCATATCCGTGAAACCAAGAGGCCCAACAACCTCCTTCATACCTTGCTCCCTACCCCAATTCTCAACAGCGGCAAGAAGAGCACGCGACACTTCGATATCGTCGATGAAATCTATCCATCCGAAGCGCACTCTACTCTGTCCCCAGCGCTTGTTGGCTTTCTCGTTGATAATAGCAGCCACACGACCTACCACCTTACCATCCTTATAGGCAAGGAAATACTGGGCTTTGCAGAACTCAAAAGCGGGATTCTTGTCCTGCGACAACGTGGTTACTTCGTCGCTATGCAGATTGGGCACATCATATTCGTTGCCGCGATAAAGGTCGTAGTGAAACTGGATAAATGCTTCCAGTTGACTCTTATCACTGACCTTCACGATTTTTACTTCTGACATAATTTCTTTTATTTAATTACGTTACGAAACATTTGGGGCTGCAAAAATACGAAAAAACATTGATTAAACCAAATAAATTATATATTATTTGGTATTTTGGTGCATATAAACAATATATGCTCATTCTCGCATCCTGTAGTTGCAAAGATATATGTATCACCTCCGTCCTCCAGTTTGAGACGTTTCCGCAACTCTGCTACGGACAATGGGAAATTGCGGGTGGCAATGTTGGCCGACTTTATTCCTGACAGGGCTGAACGCAGTTCTTTCTTGTTCATTGTTGTCATTTTTTTGATAGAAAAGCAACGACCGGGGAAGTCGGGTATCTCTGTTTCTGAGACAAACAAATGACTATTGGGTGCAATCTTCAAGATACCGGGATATCTCTCTACAAGGACATCAAAACACCCAGCCTTCATTATCGAGGCATTAGGCTCATATAAATAGGCATAAGTAGAAACATGTCTATTGGGGGAAGAGGAAATTGGCATCGGAGAAACAGGAATGATGAAAGAGGATATATTTTTTCCGGTGATATTGACGCAATGGAGTGATGGCGATGAAGATGGAGATGCCTTAGAGGACAACAAAATAAGTAGCTCCTTGCACTCATTATCCACCGACACAATATGCACCTCGTGAACATATTTTTCACTCAGGTCGGCCATAGCCTTACGCCAATCGAGCATCGGCGATAGTTTGAGCATCACCAACCTTGCCTTTGTCAGAAGCAAAGGCAATAGGGCTATTACATCGGGAGTGCAATCGGAAATGGCAAATGTTCTTCCTCCATGGGAGTCACGTCGTGCCGGATCAAGATATATCACATCTGCCTTTTCGCAATGGTCAAGATATTCCTCGGCTTCCTCACACACCACCTCCACATTATCCATATCAAGACATCTGAAGTTATGACTTGCCATATCACACAGATGTTCCTGGCGCTCCACATACACAGCTCTGCGGAATCCATGCGACATAAATGAGAAATCCACTCCAAAACCACCGGTGAGATCTATGTAAATTGAAGATTGAAGGTTGAAGGTTGAAGAGTGAAGGTTGAAAGTTGAAGAATGGAGCCTATCCAATACTGATTTTTTATACATAGCCGTCTGTTCGCTGGAACATTGCTCCATCGAGATATGGGGTGGATAGACAATAGAGTCAACAGCAGCCCATGAGGGCAACTTGCGTCTTGCAGTCTGTCGTCCCGCTATTTGGTCAAGACAATAAGGAAGGTCTATGCCCTCCATTCCATGAGCTTTCAATGCCAGTTGTCTTACATCATCCGTCTCATGCAATTTGATAAATTCTTCATCCCTCATTCCTAATTCCAAATTAAATCCTAAAGTTTACTCCCATCCTAAAGTCGAATGTGCGCGAGAAAACATTTGGATGATACTTATAGTTGGTATCGCGCCAATAATACGATGCCGAGAGGTCGATGCTCAAATTATCGGTTACTGCAAGCAAAAGACGGGGATTGAGCACAAAGAGTGTGGCATGGCTCTTGTCACCCTGAGCATTTAGATACAGAGGATCGATAGTGGCAAGATCCTTTCCCTCATATCCCTTCCATGTGAAGATACGATAGTAGTCAGCATTAAAGGACAGAGTGCCATACTTGCCAAACTCGATGATGGTGTTAATCTTAGTACTATATCCGCTACCAAGGTTGTAATCACGGTCGATAACATTGTAATAGTCGGTTAAACTACCGCCTAGAAGGATAGCATCAATGAAAATACGTTGTTCGAGTTTGGTGATATGACCCAACTGCGGGAAACGATAGATGACTCCCGGTCCCACTGCCGCAGCCTCGGAAATGCGGAAAGGCACGTCGCTCGTTCCATCCTTCACTGGCTGTGAGTCATAATAGTTGAAATGCTGGAAGATACCAACCTCCGTCTGAATACCTTCTGTTGAAGTAAAGGGCACACCGCAAAGCCGTCCTAAAAGATGTATGCTGCTGATAAGCGGTTGGTTGCCTGTAAGTCCGAATGTCACATCTGCCGAGAAATAATCGTATGGTTTGCGTGCCCGCTCACTAAACGGGTCACCATATACGAGCGACACGTTCAGATAAGGATTCCATTCGCCACATACAAACGAGTTATTGTCGGCAATATATCGTCCACCGGCCGAGATATTCACATTTACTGGAATACGGTCGTAGTCGTGATATTTATAGTATTTATGCCTTACCCTCCATGCATCTCCACTAATGATACGGTTGAAAGCCTTGATAGGACAAACCACACCGGCAAGGAGTTCACGCCAAAAGCGCGCACCGCCACGCTTACTGTCATCGAGGATAAGGTCGGAGATACGATATGTAACCTCTCCGATACACACTCCTCCCACGGTGGTGGCAATAAGGTCGTTAATTGCAGGTGGTTCTATCTCGCAGGTTGTTTCCCACATCAACGAACCGCAGAACGAATAGGGAATTGACTCCCAGAAGTTCATACCATTACTGCGGGCGGCATTGAAATACAGTCCGCCATGATAGGGATGTGCAAAGAGGTTGGTGGAAAATTGGTCGTTGTCCCATACAAATCCGTTCTTGATGTTATGCTTTATAGAATTTAATGAAATCTGGGCAAAATCGGCGTCAAGAACATACCTGTCGAAGCTCAACACCAATACGTTAATTCCGAATGTCTCTACAGCTGCCTTCCACGGATATATCTTCTGTCGCTCGGGATCGTCGAAGGCAAAGATAGACATATTCTCCTTCTTTTCGTCTTCAATCACCTGCTTCAGATAATGATTGGCCATACTGTCTATCTGCACGGCATCCAACGATGGCACCGAGTCTGACTCCACCACTTCTGTCACAGCAGACTCTAACACTCCTGTCACATCTGCCATTGCCATCATAGGCAAGGATGCCAATATACTGATTACAAATCTCTTCATTTTCTGATTAGTCTAAAGGTTAAACCTAATTCTGCCAACATCCTGTCGCGATAGAGTCGGGCATGATTGTAATAACGTGTATTGCCATAACCCACTGATGCGAATGCACCTATTATACGGGTTAATTGGTAATCCACGTTCACTCGCGCCTGAAGGGAGAAGAGACGTTCAGGACTTTCCTTTGAGTTCTTTTGGAATGTCTCGATATGATAATAACCCAAGTCACCACTTATCGACCATTTGGGGGCAAGGGTGAAATACTGACCGATACGATAGAATAATGCTCCCGAAAATTCCTCGTCGAAGCCCATATAATGAGTTCCCACACCTATAATGTTATATGTACTGCGATTGCGGAAACGCACTGCCATATTCAGTTTTGAGGATGAACCCAAAAAGGTCATCAGGTCAACCCTTGTCAGGGGATTGATATTCACAAGTCCAAGTTTGTGCACCTTAGTGTCGCGACTGTAATTGATGATTCCCACCTGCCATCCACGTGGATGACTGATACATGAATTAACCAATCCTATCTGCCATCCATTAAGCGAGTCGGCATAATTATATCCAGACATCTGTATGCCTCGCATATACGACGAGCAAATATTCGCCACTCCCGATATCTGAATGCCTCGCTTCACACCCATGGCAACATTGGTGACACCGGAGAGTTGCACTCCGCGCAATGGTTCTGTAGCCACATTTCCCAGACCGGAAATCTGCACTCCACGCATCCGCTTCGAGATATTGTAGATAGCTGAGAGCTGCACTCCGCGCATTTCCTTTCGGCTCACACTCGAAAATGCATTAACCTGCAATCCTCTGATAGTATCTACATCTCCGAAAAGACCCAGGTTGGAATGCCCCAAGTTAAAGGCTACATTATACATAATTCTCTTCTGACGTTGCACGGAAACGTCAATCGAATCCTGTGCAACGACAGAAGAGCATAAACTCAGAAATAATATAGTCAATAATCCTTTCATGCCGCAAAATTAGAAAAAAATCTTCAAACAGCAAAGTATTTCAGTCAAATTGACCATTTTTTAAGAAAATCTGATATAAATAATCTTCAATCTTCAACCTTCAATCTTCAATTTAAAGAGTTCCCTTATCCCAGTCTTTATTGTTAATCTTCTTTTCCACATTCTTCTGCTTACCCGAGAAGATGTTATAGCTTACACTGAGGCACACCATGGAGCGCTGGTCGGGAATCTCGTTCCAATGACGAAATTGGATAATATCGTTGGGCAATGTCTCCGACTCATAGTGAGGAGTGCGCAGGAAGAATACACTTGACAGCTGCACGCGCAGGTCCTTATGTTGGTAGAACACTGAGAGATCGCTGTTATTCTCGCACTTATGAAGGAATGGACCATTGATACTCTTGGTCACAGTGTTAAAGTACCATGACGCACCGAAACGTCCCTTACGGAAACCTATTTCCCAGTTGACAGGCAGACGGAAGTGCGACTGGCGTCCTACGATATCACTCTTGTATGTGTCATTCCATGCGCCAACATATACTCCAATGGTGAAAAGCTCCGATTTGAACGGTTTCAGTTTGCCCCATACCATACCGCCATACTGCAGTTCATATTTGCCGTTGAGTGGTGACATCACTATGCATCTGTCGTCACCCACCTTGTCCCACTTAAAACTGCTGCAGATGGGATTGGTGATATAATCCACAAGCGCCTGGGTATAGAGTTCGAAATACGGATTCGAGAGATTGAGCGAGAGAATGGCACAATTGTCGTTGCCCGACTCCAAATAGGGATTTCCTGTCTCTATAAGTCCGGGGATATACATCTTCGCACTGTTGCTGAGCTGGGATATCGACGGCAAAACCGGGTTCGACCTCACCTCCAATTGCACCTGTCCATTCTTTATTGGATATGACAATACGAGTTTGGGAGTGAAATAGAACTTAGAGTAATCGGTCACGTCGTTGTCAGTGTTAACATATGTACCTCCAACACCAAGTCGATATGACAGTTTGTTGAGTTTTCCGCCGATTTCACCGTATAGATAATGGTTGTCGTTGTGCGATGTATATGCATACTCGTTATAGTCGGACAGCATGTTGCGTATCTTATAGTCTGACTTGGCAAGCGTTGCCTTATAACCAAGCGAGAGATTGGTTGAGCCCCATGACTTGGTATAGGCAAGTTCGCCGATGAGAGAAAGTTTGTCATTCTTGGCACGCATATCGTCGTCAAAGAGTATAGCCTCCCCTTGCCCTCCAGTAATGGGTTCTTCCTGATAAGATGTTGTCCATTGTTTATTATGGTCGTTTTGGGAGTTGTGATAGTATGTGCCGAGTACATCGACGGTGAGCTCCTGATTGTTCTTGAGCTTCTTGTTGAGATAGAGGTCGAGCGACGGACCGAAACTGCGCACTTTCCTCTCCAGTCGTCCCCCTCCGTCCTGCCATAGTGGATTGTTATTTGCCTCAATCACATTGTCAGTACGCCAAAACTGTGTGAAGAGGTTAGGTGAGAACTTTGCCTGGAAGGTAAAGTCGTTCTCCTTATTATATATATACTTAAGGTTGAAGTCTTGATTGCAATATCCGAAGTGGTAGTCACCGCGATAAAGATAATCAGAAACGGTGGTTCCATCGGTGAAAACATACGAATCTTCACTCTCGCAATTGGCATTATTGCGATACTGCATGCTATAGTCGAATGCTACCTGATGATTGCCCTTGTTATAGCGTACATATAGATTTGTATTGTTGAATGCCACCCATGCAGCCTGCATCACATCGAAACCGGCGGCATAACCAGCATCAAGGGGCTGGGTTTTGATGTTGATAAGCGTACCCACATCGGCATATCGTGCCGGTGGAATCGTGTAATATTCCACATTCTTGATCTTATCTACGGGTATGATCTTGAGGTCATTGTCTGTGGCTTCCACACCATTCACAAGTATCTTCATCGACTTACCAGTCATTGACTTCAATGTACCGGTCTGGACATCATAGCGCAATCCCGGGAGAGTTGTGAGTATCTCCTGAGTCTGACGCGATATCTTCTTCTGTTCGTCGGAGAAGGTGAACACCGAGCGGTCAACCTTATCCACACGATGGTGGCCTTTCACCACTACACCATTTATGGCATATTCCTCACCTTGCATGCATATTTCGCCGATTTCACCGATTTCAACGATTCGTTCCAATGTTTTCAATCCCACACAAGAAGCGCGCATCCTCACCTTCGGTTCCTGACAAGGAATAACAAACTGACCGTTTTCATTGGTCACACCACCAGTGATAAAGGTGGTATCGGCAATAGAAAGCAGTTGGATATTAGCAAAAATCACAGGATGCCCGTTTTCATCGACAAGTTGTCCTATTAGTCTTCTCTCTGCCTTGTTCACACATTCCACGGCAATGATACTGTCGCCCACACTAATCGACATAGGGTAGAACCCCACGATGTCTCTGACGGCATCCAACACAGGACGGTCATCAAGGCGCTTGGTGACAGTGAAATCTTCAAGTTCGTTGTATATAAAACTAATATGATAGCGCGACGAGGCACGATCAAGGTCGATGAGTGCCTTTGACATCGATATGTCGTGATAATCACGTGATACACGCTGTGCATTTCCGCTTGCTGGCATCATCAACAAGAGGATTATAATGATGATAATGGTAATCATAACTTAATCCACCACAAGGGTGTCTCCATTTATTTCGATGTTGATATTCTCAAATGTGTTCAGTTCCTCTATATTCTTCTCCAGCCCGCGACGGGTGTCGAGACGATAATATAGACGTAGGGTCTTGGCCTTGTCGGAGCGATACGCATGCTGCTTGGAGAATACGCGTGCTATATCAGAGACAATTTCAGAAAGAGGTGCATCCTCGTAGGTCTTGACAATAGGGGAAGACGAACTTGACACTGGTGTGTCGGCCACTGTGTATGACTCAGTTTTTGGTGCGGCAGGAGCCACGACCTCGGTTTTCTCAGGTGCAGAGGGCTTTTTCATAATCACCACTGCAGCATAGGCAATACCCGAAATAAGACAGATACAAATTATGGCCGCTGCCACCTTCTGCATGAAGCGCGAAGCGGTTTTACTGCTTGTCTGCTTCATCTTCACATCTTTTTCCATACCGAGGGCTGCGTTCACTTCTGAGATAGTCTTATAAATCCTACTACCCTCGTCATCTTCGATGAGCATCTTATGCAGTTCATCCTGCGAATATCTCTCGGGATGTTCGGTCATATCGATTATTCTTTCAATCTTGTCCATCATTTCTAAATAATTAATTATTAATTGAATTTCTCTTTGAGCTTTTTGATTCCTTGTGCAAGATGTTTATATACGGCGGCCTCACTTATACCCAATTCGGCGGCAATCTCCCGATATTTCATCTTTTTCTGATAGTGCATACGCACGATGCGTGCAGTCTGCTGAGTCAGTTGGGTGTCGATGAAATCGAGGATTTCCTCAAGACGGGCTATCTGTCGGTCGGGAGGAGAGATATCAATATGGTTCTCGAGTTTCATCTTTCCCTTAATCTTCTCAAACAGACTTTTTCGCTTTAGGATATTTAGGCAGCGATTGCGAAGACAAGTGAAAAGCATTGCCTCCATCTTGTCTCCTTCGGTGGATATCTTACCTGTGGCCACATCGGCAAAAACATCCCCTACGGCATCGTCTGCCTCGTCATTGTCACCCAGAATCAACTGGGCGACTACCTTCATTTTTGAAGCATGTCTATGAAATAGACTTGCCGTGTCTTCTTGTCTTGCATTCATCTTTTCAGCTCTTTTTTATTACAAGAACAATCGGATCGCAGTTTTCCTAACCCCTATTTATACAATATTCCCAAAGTTTCTTATAAAACGGATGTTTTGTCAGTGTATTGACATCACCGAGGATAATAAGTTTCATTCTTGCCCTTGTAATGGCGACATTCATTCGACGGAGGTCACGCAGGAAACCAATCTGTCCCTCGGCATTACTGCGCACAAGTGACACAAGAATGACATCCCTCTCCTGACCCTGGAATCCATCAACGGTATTTACGGAGATAATCTTGCGGAATGGTTTGAAGAAATCAGTCTTTTTTATCAAATGACGGATATACTGCACCTGTGCCCTATATGGAGATATAATACCCACATCAATCCTCTCATCCATAATCCTCTGTTTTCCTATCTTGACAAAATACTCCGCAAGAGCCATCAATGTCTCCCGCGCCTCGGGCTTGTTCACCCTACCGAAGTTCTCACCCACAAATTCCTCATTTCCTAATTGGCTTTCCCTCCGGTCGCCAAACTTTGTTTCTTCATCCCTAATCACTAATTCCTCATCCTTAATTTCCCTCCATTCCATCGGTGTGTCAAGGTCGAGAATACCACGGAATTTCACTGCGGGAGCTGCAACTACCTTGCCATTATAAAACCAGTTGGATGAGAATTGCATAATCTTTTCATTCATCCTATATTGCATCGTCAACAAGGTCACAGCTTCCGGTTTACGCTCCACAATACGTTGCATAAGAGTCTTGTCGAGCCCTCCCTTCATTGCCGCAATACTTTTGATAGTAGGTGGCAATTGGCAGTGGTCACCGGCGAGTATCACTCGCGATGCCCTGCGCATAGGAATCCAACATGCTGCCTCAAGCGCCTGTGCCGCCTCGTCTATGAAGAGGGTGCCAAATTTCATCCCGTCGAGCAGACGGTTGGCACTGCCCACAAGAGTACATGCTATTACCCTCGCCTCTCCGAATATCTGTGCTCTGATACGCAAGTCGAGTTCTATCTCTCGCTCCTTCAGTCGTTCCAGTTTCTGATGGAACGATCGGTCACCCCGCTTTCTATTGGCACGCAGTTCACGTATTCCCTTACGTATAGCCCACAGTTGGGTATAATCAGGATGCGACTCAAACCGCCTTTCGTATGTAAAAGACAGCATTTTGTCATTCACACGGGTAGGATTTCCAATGCGCAGCACATTAATTCCTCGGTCAACCAGTTTCTCGGATATCCAATCCACCGCCATATTACTCTGTGCGCACACGAGCACTTGGTTCTCCCTGCGCAATGTCTCGAAAATGGCCTCGACGAGAGTTGTGGTCTTTCCTGTTCCGGGAGGGCCATGCACCACAGCCACATCCTTTGCCCTGAGTACCTCATTTACTGCCCTTTCTTGCGAAGCATTAAGAAATGGAAACTGCATCGGGGCGAAAGAGAATGTCTCTGCCTTTTGACTGCTGTAGAACAGGTCGCGCAGGTAGCCCAACCTACCCTTTGCCCTGATAGTGCGATCGAGAGCCTCAAACATCAGTCGGTATGTGGTTTCGTCGAAAGCCAACTGCACTGTCAACGTCTCTGCCGTCTGCAATGTCACAATGTCGGTTCCATCAGGCACCACAACCACCATTCTGTCGCCATCCACATAATTCACCACTCCCGACAAATACTTTCCTAATCCCTCATTTCTCTTTCCTAATCCCTCATTGGCTTTCCCCTCGGTCGCCGAACGTTGTTTTCTTAAAATCCACACTGGCCTTCCGAACTCGAAGTTATGTTCCACATCCTGGTCTTTTGTGCGATAAAGTTCAATGGAAAGTTGGTTGAGCGAGTTATAGTAGCTCCGTCCGAAGCGCACGTTGAGCCAGGCATCACCTCTTTTGGCGAGCCTTTCGAGTCCCTTGGCCTCCATCTGTCGGCGGTGTTCCTCCTTATCCACATTGTATTCTATCTCGAGCAGCATACGTTGTTGCTGCAGGGCAAGTATAGGTGATTCTGTTATCATATCTTATTATTTTAGCGGCAAAGGTACGAAAAAAGAATCATATTCCCAAGATTTAGATTAGAAAAACTCTAAGTATTCAAACGTTAAAATCGGAAAATTATTTGGGAATATGATGAATTTACCGTATCTTTGCAGTCGTAAATATCACTAAAGCAAAAGTTATATGTGATTTTAATGCGTAATTATCAATATAATGATATATAAGATATGGCTTTTTTACTTTAGTTTCGCATGTGATTATTCTCTATGTATAAGGGTTTTATTTAAACCACAGAGTTAAAGAGAAAAAGAGATTTATGGTTTTATAGAGTAGGTCGCAAGCGACAGAGGACACAGAGTTTTCATGCGGCAAACATGATGCGCAGCTCTCTATGAGCTCTAAATGCCTTGGCATTCCATCTCTTACATTATAAAATACTCTTATACTCTTTATCTCTATGGTTAAAATAATACCATAATACATTGGAAATTATCATATCATTAAGGACATTATTCAAGATGGGAGATGGTGACATCGTCAAACTCGTTGATGAGATTGAGGATGCGCTCGTTATGACCACCTCGCTTCACGCGGATGTCTGCACTCACGTCAAACACCTCACCGTCCTTAGTGCTCCTGCTCTTCATCTCAAACGTGCTTACCTCGATATCTTCATCCTTGAGACGTTTCAGCACTTCCGACACCGTCTTTTTCGACGAGGCAACAAATCCCAACTGTACTGCCGCCTTACCCAACTGGGGAATAAAAGTGTGTAGCGACTCAAGACCTACAAGTACAAGGGTTGTGGTGATTGTCGCCACAACATACAGACCAGTGCCGCAAGCAAGACCGATAGCGGCAGTAACCCACAGACCGGCTGCCGTAGTCAGTCCGCGCACCATATTCTTTTGGAAGATAATCGTACCGGCACCAAGAAAACCGATTCCTGATACCACTTGTGCCGCTACTCTCGACGAGTCTTTGAGGTCAATGCCAAATCCATATTGCGACACTACGGTGAACAATGCGCTACCGAGTGCCACAAGGAAGTGAGTGCGAAAACCGGCATCTTTTGAGCGAAACTCACGCTCAATGCCTATTAGTCCACCAAGAACCATAGCCGCTATAAGTCGTAATGTAATATCAAGTATCATAATGTTTTCCCCTTAAATATTTTTATCAAAACTTTCTTGGTACAAAAGTACAAAAAATCCACGAGATTAAATAATAAAGCTATGTCTTTCTCCCCTATTTAACAATAATTATATTCAACCGACCGATTTTACACCATTCTGAGAAATTCGGTGGTGCAAATTTACACCTTTCTGAGAAATTCAGCAAGAAAAACAACAATAATTTATCAATAATTAACTCTTTGCCACCACATAAGCCATAGTCCAAGCGGCCTGAAGATTAAAGCCGCCTGTTATGGCATCCACATCGAGCACCTCACCAGCAAAATACAGGCCTGGATGAAGACGACATTCGAGAGTGGAGGGATTGACATTCGACAGGGCAACACCACCACACGTCACAAACTCCTCCTTGAACTTGTTCTTGCCCGTGATGTCAAAGACATGATTGGTGAGCATTGCAGCCATGCGATTGAAACTCTTCCTGCCCATCTCCGCCCAACGCATGTCGCGACGTATGCCCACATAATCCAGGAGATATATCCACAGACGACTGTTGAAACGCTCGGGATATATGCTCTGCACCTGTTTCTGGGGATGGCGTAACGACATTTCATAAAGCATTTCCATCACCTCGTTCTCATTGGCAGAGCCAAACCAATTGACAGCTATCTTTATATTATAACCACAATCGTGAAGATATCGCGCACCATACGACGAAAGCTTCAAGACTGCGGGACCGCTCAATCCCCAATGAGTGATGAGCAGCGGACCGTCGGCCCTCATCTTTGTTCCTACAATACTCGTCTGCACATCCTCAACAACAGTACCGGTCATTGCCGTAATAGGATGATTGGCAATACAAAAACTGAACAATGAAGGAACTGGAAATGAAATATCAAGCCCCAACCCGTCGAGCATCTTCAGTCCACTGAGTTTGGGGCTGCCCCCGGTAGTAACCACCACCTTGTCAGCCTCAACATTATCGTGATTGGAAAAGGACAATGTATATCTCTCGCCATGGGATATCCGCTCAACACGGTGACCGGTTTTCAAGACAACGCCATGCTTGCGCATAAGCCACAACAGCTTATCCACAATCTCCATGGCATCCTGCGACACCGGGAACACACAGTTGTCCTCCTGTGTGGTGAGTGGAATGCCCTCGTGCTCAAACCACTCGTAGGCATCCTCGTGACTGAACTCCCTGAGCAGACGTTTCATCAGTCGGGCTCCACGAGGATACACCGCCTCCACACTGCGCACACCGCGGAACGAATTGGTGAGATTACATCTTCCACCACCCGTCACAGCCACCTTTGCCAAGGCTTTATGACCACTTTCATACACAGTGACTACAGCCTCGGGCTTACGCCTTTTTATCTCAATTGCCGCAAAGCAGCCTGCGGCACCAGCTCCAACAATTGCTATCTTCATTTCAAATCATGGTCGGTCATTGCAGCCACACAAGAATCTGACCATACATTCTCGGCTGTCTCTATCATGTCAATTATAGTATATACTGGCAAAATGATACCCATAATGGCAACAGGAGCTCCTATGCCCGTCATCAACGAAAGGGTGAGGAAGAAACAACCCATCGGCACGCCGGCATTACCTATGGCCGATACAACTGAGAGAAGAAGCCACAGGAGCATGGTGGGGATGGTGAGCTCGATACCGCCATTCTGCATCACGAACAGCGAGGTGACAAGGATGAATGTAGCACAACCGTTCATATTGATAGTGGTGCAAATGGGCAGCACAAAGCGTGCGACCTTCGAACTTACCCCAAGACGTCTTTCAGATGTATCCATCGTGACAGGCAATGTGGCTGCGGAACTCTTGGTGAACAATGCCATCAACACTGCCGGCATCATCTTCGACAAGACATGCAAAGGATTGAGTCCGCGCGAAAGGAGAAACAGAGGGAGGACAACAAAGAACTGTATGCAGTTGCCACCTACGATGACAAGGATATACTTGCCAAGCGAGTCGGCCGCCACTCCCGCCGTAATCTGCGAAGCCAATTGAGCCGAAAAAGCGAGGATGCCCAAGGGCAGTGTCCATATAAGCCAATGTATAAGATAAAAAAGAAGCTCTTGAAGTCCGAAAAGCAGTCTTAGCACTGTCTCCACTCCCTCGGTGCGCCTCATCCTCGACAAGGCGACTCCCACGGCAAAGGCGATAAGAATAAGCGATAGAACATTACCCTCAAGAAAAGGACGCACTATATTATTTGGCACTACAGAAAGGAAGTGTTCGGTGTATGACGTCTCGGCAACACCTATTGACTCACTTACATCCCCAATCTTATTAATGAGGTTGGAAGGCAGGTTTCCCGGAGCCACGATGATATAAAGAACCAAACCTACGGCAGCGGCAGCCAAAGTGGTAAGGATAGTGTATTTGAGAGCCGTACGGAAGATACGTCCTGAATCTTTCTGTCCGCCAAGAGTAGATAGTGTGGTTATCACAGCAAGAACGATGGTGGGCACAGCCAGCAGTTGGAACAGGCGTGTATATACACTAGCGATGAACGACATGGTGTTGTCAATCCATCCCACCTGCGCCATACCAATGGCAGCACCCACTACAAGTGCCCCTATCCATAGCAACATCTGGCGGTGCTGGGAAGTGTTATTGTTTTTACTTATTGTCATAACATTTTTAATTTTTCGTGCAAAGATAATAAAAATCCCCGTCTTGACAAACAAAACAGGAATTTTTATTATCATAACAACAAATTTATACACGTCCTATTATATTTCTTACAGCTATGACGAGACGGTCAATTTCTTCTCTGCCATGAGCGTGGCATAATAGTTGTGTCTGATGACCTTGCGGCTTTCACGCCCGAAGGCGAAGAGTGGCGCAAGGAAATGTTGCAATACATCGAGGACAACATCAACTATGTCATTGACTACTGCCGCAATAATATTCCACAGATAAAGCCATGGCGCCCACAGGCCTCCTTCCTCGTATGGCTCGACTGTCGCGCCCTTGGTCTCAACCACCAGCAACTCGTTGACCTCTTTGTAAAGCAGGCTCATCTTGCCCTCAACGACGGAGAGATGTT
>JALFCW010000041.1 GCA_022771625.1 Prevotella sp. | reverse complement strand
TCTTAACTCGGTGGTTTCCAATTATAGACTTAAATAAAAAAATATCCGACAAATGCCATTTTTTGCAAAATTAATGGTATTGACGCAAATATCTGCAAATGATGTGAAAGTAGTGACAGATGACAGATGACAGTTTAGTTTTTTACTCGAGGTATATATATACGGCCATACTTGGATTTAGGGGTTATGTTATATATATTTATATATATAATATATTATATATATAAATATATATAACATAAAATTATTAGACGATGATTTTTGAAAATCCGAACATCCATACTCTCGAGTAAAAAACAAAACTGTCATCTGTCATCTGTCACTACTTTCACATCATTTGCAGATATTTGCGTCAATACCATTAATTTTGCAAAAAATGGCATTTGTCGGATATTTTTTTATTTAAGTCTATAATTGGAAACCACCGAGTTAAGAGATTAAGGATATTGATATGTTAAACAATATTAATGGCAGTGATTTTGATTGCTCACAAAATTGCGGTATGCTCACAAAATGCTACCTTTGCACCGAAAAAGAGAAATAGCGAATAATATTCATCGTTCATACCACAATATATAAAGGAAATCACAGACCTCGACTGAGCGCAGCCAAAATCTGTGATAACCTTCCCAAAAATATAATAAGTTATATCTTAGTCAACTTGCGAAACAAAAAGTTACTGATGCTGCTCGCGGAGCAGGTCGTTGACAGTCTTAACGGGATTGAATGTAGCGAGGGGAACCTCTACGAAGACAGTGTTCCAATTGCTCATCGCACCATTCCAGAGTCCGGGCAACTCAAGAGCCTTGAGTTCCTTACCGTTCTTACTCTTGCTTGAGATAAAGCCTGTGGTGCGGTCAACAAAGTCGGGCAAATTGAAGGGCTGACCCTTGTAATCCTTAACGGCGCATACGAGGTCAACAGGGTTGAAGTGAGTGCCCTTGGTGAACATCTCCATATACTCGGCATTGTTTTTGTCGATCTGACTGCTCTCGAGAATCTGCAGACTCACGGTGCCATCCTGGTTGTAGGTGAGGAACGGACCGCCACCGGGTTCGCCCACGTTCTTAACGACACCGCACACGCGCATCGGACGGTTGAGTTTCTCGCGCAGATATATAACAAGGTCGGCATCCTCCAGGTTCTTGATATCAGCCTTGCGGCAGCAAAGGTCTTGCTGCACGAAGCGGATAATCTCCTCGAGCTTCTCGTGATTGTAGGTGCCGGCATCCAGCAGACGGAGATACTCGAACGCTTTCTGCTGAAGAGTGACGAGCACACCGGCGATAACCTGCTTATAGGTGACAGTCTCGCCCTTCAGACGGTCGGGCACTACATTGTCAATATTCTTGATGAAGATGACATCGGCGTCAATCTCATTGAGATTCTCGATAAGAGCACCATGACCACCGGGACGGAAGAGCAGCGATCCGTCGGCATTGCGGAACGGAGTGTTGTCGGGATTGGCAGCAATAGTGTCGGTACTCGGCTTCTGCTCAGAGAACGAGATGTCATACTTCACGCCGTATTTCTTGGCATAGAAATCAGCCTTGTCGGCCACCTTCTTCTTGAAGAAAGGCATGTGCTCATGACTCACTGTGAAGTGAATATTTGCCTCGCCATTTGATGCGGCATAAAGGGCAGCCTCCACGAGATGTTCCTCCATCGGAGTGCGAGCTCCCTCGGCATACTTGTGGAAGAGAAGCATACCCTTGGGCAGTTGACCGTAGTTGAGTCCCTCGGCCTTGAGCATCTGGGCAGCCACAGCCTTGTAGTTACCTTCGGCCAACAGGGTGGGGATGTCCTTGCCCTCGTTCTTCAAGCAAGCATCGTTGAGCTCACCATAGAAGGCAAACTTCTCGATGTTGTCGAAATACTTCTTCTCGAAATCGGTAGTCGGCTTGTCGTATTCAGCATCTACAAAGGCGAACATGTCCTTGAACATTCGGCTTGCAGCTCCCGAGGCGGGCACGAACTTAACAACCTTCTTGCCGGCAGCCTTATACTGCTCCCAACTCTTCTCATACTTTGCTCTCGATTCCTCGGTCGTGGCAACGATTCCATGCTCTACACTGGCAGCCGCCTCGAGGCGGAGGAAGGGAAATCCGGTTTTAAACTCGTTTAACTGAATCTCAATCTGTTTTTCGCTGATGCCCTTATCGGCAATCTGCTTTAGGTCTCTTTCTGATAACATAATTGTGGTATTTAATAGTGAATTGTGCCCCAAAATTACAAACTTTTTTGGAAAAAAGCGAATAAATCGCAAAAAAATTGTACCTTTGCATTAAATTTTAACTCAAATACAACAATTATGGCAGATAAATTCGAATTTACGGCCAAAGAGAGGGAAGAAACGATAGCCCTCATCGACCATCTGAGATCAACCATCGGGGCGACATTGCAGCCTAAGGACGAGGAGAAATTGAGAGTGAGACTTGCCAATTCTCTTACGTACAATCAGGTGCACCGAGACGTATTCGGTCTTAATCCAATCCTTTCTGGACTACAGACAGCAAAGATTGTTGTTGAGGAAATCGGACTGAAGCGCGATGCAGTGCTGGCCATACTGCTGCATCCGAGTGTGGAGGACGGATTCATGACGATAGAGGAGGTGAGGAGCGAGTTTGGCGAATCGCCTGCGAGAATACTCCACGGCTTGTTGCGCATAAGCGAGCTCTACAAAAAGAACCCTGTGGTGGAAAGCGAGAATTTCCGCAATCTCCTCTTGTCGTTCGCCGAGGACATGAGAGTGATACTTATCATGATCGCCGACCGTGTGCGACTGATGCGTCAGATAAAGGACAACACCAACGATGAGGCGCGACACGAGGTGAGTCAGGAGGCGGCATATCTCTATGCACCGCTGGCACACAAGTTGGGATTGTATAAACTGAAAAGTGAACTTGAGGACTTGTCGCTTAAGTATCTCGAGCACGACGTATATTATATGATACGCGAAAAACTCAACGCCACAAAAGAGGCGCGCGACGAGTATATCGCGGGATTCATCGAACCCATCCGACAGAAACTGGAGGCTGCAGGACTCAAGTTCCACATGAAAGGCCGCACCAAGAGTATTCACTCTATATGGCAGAAGATGAAGAAGCAGAAATGCGCCTTCGAGGGAATATACGACCTGTTTGCCATCCGTATCATCATCGACTCTCCGCTCGAACTGGAGAAGATGCAGTGCTGGCAGGCATATTCGATAGTAACCGACATGTATCAGCCCAACCCTAAGCGACTGCGCGACTGGCTCTCGGTGCCGAAGTCGAACGGATATGAGAGTCTGCACATCACAGTGCTCGGACCGGAGAAGAAATGGGTGGAAGTGCAGATACGCACAGAGCGCATGGACGAAGTGGCCGAGAGGGGAGTGGCCGCCCACTGGAGATACAAGGGAGTGAAGGGAGAGAGCGGACTCGACGAGTGGCTCAACAACATACGCAATATCCTCGAGACAAGCGACAACATGCAAGTGATGGACCAGTTTAAGATGGATCTGTATGAGGACGAGGTGTTCGTGTTTACGCCCAAGGGCGACTTGCTGAAATTCCCCAAGGGAGCCACAGTGCTCGACTTTGCCTATCATATCCACTCGAAGGTGGGCAACGCGTGCACGGGCGCGCGCATTAATAATAAGGTGGTGACATTCCGCGAACAGCTTCACAGTGGCGACCAGGTGGAGATAATGACATCATCTGTGCAGAAGCCTAAACAGGATTGGCTCAACGTGGTGAAGACATCGAGAGCCAAGGCCAAGATAAAACTGGCACTGAAGGAAACGCAGGTGAAGGAAGGACTTTTTGCCAAGGAAATGATTGAGCGAAAATTCAAGAACAGAAAAATCGAACTTGAAGAATCTATCATGACTCGACTTATCAAAAAGCTGAAATTCAAGGAGGTAAGCGATTTCTACAAGCAGATTGCCGACGGAGTGCTGGATGTGAACACAGTGATCGACGGTTATCTCGAACTCAAGCAGCGCGAGCAGACGCCAACGGGCGACCAACCGGCCAAGAGTGCCGAAGGATTCAGTTTGCAGCATAATCAGGAGTCGCAGAAACCGGTGGGCAACGACGATGTACTGGTTATCGACCGCAACTTGAAGGGCATCGACTTCCAGTTGGCCAAGTGCTGCCAACCGATATATGGAGATGATGTCTTTGGATTTGTCACTGTCAACGGCGGTATCAAGATTCACCGTTGCGACTGTCCGAATGCACCCGAACTGCGCAAGCGCTTTGGTTATCGCATTGTCAAGGCAAGATGGAGCGGCAAGGGAACATCGATGTATTCGATAACGCTGCGTGTTGTGGGCAATGACGACATCGGCATTGTGAACAATCTTACGAGTATCATCAGTAAGGATGAAAAGCTCACGTTGCGCAGTATCAGTATCGACAGCAACGACGGACTCTTTAGCGGAAATCTCGTGGTCAACATCGACGACACATCGCGACTCGAAGCCCTGATCAAAAAACTCAAGGCTGTGAAGGGAGTAAAACAAGTGACGCGAATCTGATTTATAAAACTATAATGAGCATTATGATAAATAGGATATTGGTATTTGCTATATATAGTATTGTTTTTTAGTGACAGATGACAGATGACAGTTTTATTTTTTAAAGAGGATATGCGAAATAAATAAAAAGAAGATATGCGAAAAAAAATAAATGGGATGTAAAAAACATCCCATTTTTTTATATGTAACAATTAATATATCAACTTGTTGACTATAGAAAATTATTTCTTGTCAGACTCCTTGAAAGTTGACTTATATCTCTTGTTGAGACCATTGACAACATCCTGAGTGATGTCGTAGCGCTTGGATGCAAGCAAGATATTGTCGCCAGCCTTTGAGAGAATAATGTCATACTTCTTGGTCTTGTTGTATTCGCGCAGGAAATTCTGCAGAGAGTCGCGCAGAGCCTGGTTGTACTTGGCAGTCTCGGCATCAAGTTCCGAACCCAAACGAGCCTGCAGCTCCTGAAGATCCTGTCCCTGGCGCTCGATAGCAGCCTGAACACTGGCAGCCTGCTCGCGGCTCTGGAATCCGTTGTTCTGCACCTTCTGCTGGAAATTAGCGGCAGCAGTCTGCAACTGCTTCTGCTTGGCAGTGAGAGTGTTACGCGCGTTGTTGCCCTTCTTCTGAAGAACAAGAGTGAAATCCTTGCAGAACTGATACTGCGACATCAGTGAGTCAACCTCTACATAGGCAATCTTGATTTCACCCGATGCTTCAGTTGAAGAAGTGCTTGCCGGCTGCTCGTCCATCTTCGGAGCAGCATTGTTGCATGATGCCAAAACGACAGATGATACAGCTGCAACTGCCATCATGCGGAAAAAATTGTTTGCTTTCATTACTGTTTTAATTTTTATTTTATTAACTTTTATTTTTCTTTTATTGCCGTTTTGCGCTTGCGTCGCGCCTCACGGTCTTGGTCCATCACGCAATGTATTCCCTGTCGCCTCAGTGCCGCATTGTCGTGAACATGCTGCGAAGAAAAGCGCCCATTCTTGCGAAAAATCAGCTTTATGCATAAAAATGCCATGCTGATAGCAATTATTAACGTTGTTGATAGCAGAATTTCAATCATTTTTTATAATTTTGCGGCTACAAAGGTAATGCAAATAAAAGACAATACAAAATAAATACGAAAGTTTTTTGATTTTTTATAGAATGGAAAAGAAAGATTTACAACCGAAGAGCGTATTCGAGCAGTTTGCGAGAATAAACGAAATCCCTCGCCCGTCAAAGCATGAGGAAAAAATGATTGAATATCTCCGCCAATGGGGAGAGAGTCATAATCTCGACACCAAAGTGGATGAAACTGGCAATGTGATTATCCGCAAGCCTGCCACTAAGGGTATGGAAAACCGCAAGACGGTGATTTTGCAGAGCCACATGGACATGGTGTGCGACAAACTGGTGGATGTGGATTTTGACTTCGACAAGGATGCTATTCAGACTTATATCGACGGAGAATGGCTCACTGCCAAGGGCACTACTCTCGGTGCCGACGACGGTATTGGTTGCGCCATGGAACTTGCCATCCTCGACAGCGATGATATTGAGCACGGACCGCTGGAGTGTGTGTTCACAAGAGATGAGGAGACACAGTTGACCGGTGCCTCGGGAATGAAGGCTGGATTTATGACTGGCGACATGCTCATCAACCTCGACAGTGAAGACGAGGGACAGATATTCGTGAGCTGTGCCGGCGGACGCTCTACATTTGCCACATTCAATTTCAAGCGCGAGGCAGCTCCCGCAGGATATTTCTTCATCGAGGGATCGATAAAGGGACTCACCGGCGGCCACTCGGGCGACGACATTGAGAAGAAGCGCGCCAATGCCATCAAGATTCTCGCGCGTTATATATATAAAGAGGTGGAGAAGATGGACGTACGCCTTGTTTCGTTCAACTCAGGCAAGATGCACAACGCCATTCCTCGCGACGGCAAGTTTGTGATTGCTGTACCAGCCGACCGCAAGGAGGAAGTGAGAGTTGACTGGAATGTGTTTGCCTCCGAGGTGGAAGAAGAATTCCACGTAAGCGACACACAGATGGTGTGGAACATGCAGAGCACAGATGCGCAACCAGTAATCGAGAAAGCTGTAGCCGACAGATTTATCCGTGCCTTGCAGGCCGTTGACAACGGTGTGTTTGCCATGTGCCAGGACAAGGCTCTCGAAACTATGGTTGAGACATCGAGCAATATCGCAAGTATCATCACAGAGGACGAGAAGATATCGTGCGTGGCATCACAGCGAAGCAATGTGATGAGCAATCTCGACAACATGTGCAACACGGTTAAGGCTGTGTTTGAATTGGCAGGAGCAGATGTAGAGCAAAACGATGGTTATCCTGCATGGAAGATGAACCCGAAGAGTGAGCTCACTGCCCTTGTGGTAGAGTCGTATAAAAAACTCTTTGGCAAGGAACCGATAGTAAGAGGAATACATGCCGGATTGGAGTGCGGACTGTTCTCAGAGCGCTACCCCACCCTCGACATGGTTTCATTCGGTCCGACACTGCGATTTGTTCATACTCCCGAAGAGCGAATCCACATACCGACAGTTGACATGGTTTGGAGACATCTACTCGATGTTTTGAAGAATATTCCGAGCAAATAAGGATAAAAAACAGTGAATAACCAGCTTTTTTGCACAATTATCAAAAAAAAGTGCGAAAAAGTTTGGTTATTACAAAAAAAAGCAGTACCTTTGCACCGCATTTGAGAGAAAGTGCTGCGGTAGAGGCAACGAAACCGGTTAATTTATTGGAAGTTTGGGTGAGTGGCTGAAACCAGCAGTTTGCTAAACTGCCGTGCGGGTTACCGTACCGGGGGTTCGAATCCCCCAGCTTCCGCAGCCTTTCCCGAAGAGTGCAAGATGGTGGATTCATCTAATGGTTAGGATACAAGATTCTCAATCTTGGCATAGGGGTTCGATTCCCCTATCCACTACTC
>JALFCW010000012.1 GCA_022771625.1 Prevotella sp. | reverse complement strand
TCAAGGACAACCCCTCCATTCTCGTCAGCGACTTGTATAAATACATGTATCTCAATACAGCCACGTCCCACGTCACGCTGTCGGACATAAGGCAATTCGGCGCCATCACCAAATGCAAAATGGACGAGTTTATAAAATAACCTGTATTGGCGGGAGAGATTAATCTCGGTATGCACATGAAGCTCGAGACTGGTGTTGACTGGAAGCGCAAATTATCAAGACCACACCGGCGCTGGTGGTGGAATTCCTCGGCAGTTTCAAGGCTTATCATAAGAATATCGTGAAATAATTATCCTTCAATAAAAGAATTATCTTTATTGACCACTTTTTGCTTTATTGACCAAAAATAGCATAAAAAATCCCCATACTCTCGATGAATATGGGGATTATTATCGTTGTCTATGATACTACCTTTATTATAGTGTAGCCACTACCTCATGCTTACCGGGAGAATATGGCAGAACATCTCCATCAACAGCCTTGCCATCGATAGTGAGCGATGACAGACCGACTTGCTTGCCATCAGGATTCTTCACCGTGATAACATATTCCGCATCGCGGAAACGACGGGTTACTGTGTATTCCTTGGCAGTAGAAGGCAGACAAGGACGAATGGCAAGACCGTCATAGTCGGGTTGAATACCGAGGATATACTGGCTGACAGTGAGCCACATCCATGCGGCAGTACCTGTAAGCCATGAGTTCTTACCCTCACCCGGCTTGTAGGCATCCTTACCAGCCACCATCTGACAGTTGACGTATGGCTCCACCTTGTGGAGAGTCTGACGGTTCTCTTCGACGTACGAAGGCAAAATCTTGGTATAGTGTTCCCATGCCTCATTACCACGTCCTGCAACAGTCATACCGATGATTACCCAGGGGTTGTTGTGGCAGAAGATACCGGCATTCTCCTTATAGCCCTCGGGATAAGATGAAATCTCACCCATCTCGACATGATAAACGGTATATGCGGGATTGTTGAGCACAATTCCATGCTCGCAATCCATCATCTTCTCCACTGAGTCGATAGCCTTGTCAACCATACCCTTGTCGAGTCCGATGCCAGCCATAGTACACCATCCCTGACTCTCGATAAATATCTTACCCTCCTCATTCTCATTCGAACCAATCTTATTGCCATAGAAGTCGTAGGCGCGGAGATACCATTCACCGTCCCATCCATGCTTCTGCACAGCCTCGTCCATACTGTTGACTGCCTTGTCCATAGCGTCAGCCTCGGCATTGAAATCAGAAATACCATATTTTGCTGCATCCTCACCACGGTCGGCAAGAGTGCGACAGAGCTTAACATATTCCTTACCTGTGACGACGAAGAGGCCGGCAATCATGAGCGACTCAGCCTTCGAGCCCTCACTGTTGTTCTCGGTGGTCTGGAAACTCTCGTTGGGATCCCAAGAGAAACAGTTGAGATTGAGACAGTCGTTCCAGTCGGCACGACCGATGAGCGGAAGTGCGTGCGGACCAAGATTGTTGGTGACATGCTCCATTGATATCTTGAGATGCTCGAAGAGAGTCTTCTCGCTTCCTGGTTGATTATCGAAGGGCACAGGTTCGGTGAGTATAGAGAAATCACCAGTCTCTTTGAGATAAGCAGCTGTACCGAAGATGAGCCAGCATGGGTCGTCATTGAATCCGCCACCGATGTCGTTGTTTCCACGCTTGGTGAGAGGCTGATACTGATGATAGCAACCACCATCGGGGAACTGTGTTGAGGCGATGTCAATGATACGCTGACGGGCACGACTTGGTACAAGATGTACAAAACCGACAAGGTCCTGATTGGAATCGCGGAATCCCATACCACGTCCCACTCCACTCTCAAAGAACGAAGCCGAACGAGAGAAGTTGAACGTCACCATACACTGGTATTGATTCCAGATGTTCACCATACGATCGAGTTTGTCATTGTCGCTCTTCACACTATATATACTAAGGAGTCGGTTCCAATAGTCATTCAGTTCGGCAAAGGCAGCATCAGCCTTGGCGGTAGTGTCAAAGCGAGCGATAAGGTCGTGAGCCTTGGTCTTGTTGATCACCTGCTTCGACTCAAACTTCTCCTCCTGCTCATTCTCGATATATCCAAGGAGGAAAACAAAGTCCTTGCTCTCGCCTGGAGCCAGTGTGACCTCAATATACTGAGAAGCGATAGGGCTCCAACCATGGGCATGACTGTTGCGAGGCTTACCCTCGACAACTGCATCGGGAGCCGACTTCTCGCTATATAGTCCCACGAATGTCTCGCGGTCGGTATCGAATCCCTGTATTGGGGTATTTACTGTATAGAAAGCGTAATGGTTGCGACGCTCGCGATATTCAGTCTTATGATAGATTGTTGAGCCCTCTATCTCCACCTCACCTGTAGAGAAGTTGCGCTGGAAATTCTCCATATCAGTGGCAGCATTCCAGAGACACCACTCGGTGAACGAGAAGAGTTTCAAACTCTTTGTCTCGCTTGTTGTATTGCGCAAAGTGAGTTTCTGCACCTCAGCCCATGTCTTCAATGGAACGAAGAAGAGAGCTGAAGCCTCAACGCCGTTCTTCACACCCGTGATACGGGTATATCCCATACCATGTCGGCACTCATAGGAATCAAGCGGAGTGCGGCAAGGTTTCCATCCCGGACTCCAGATTGTCTCGCCATCCTTGATATAGAAATAGCGTCCGTCGTTGTCCATTGGCACGTTGTTGTAGCGATATCGTGTGATACGGCGGAACTTAGCATCCTTGTAGAAGCTATAGCCACCCGCTGTATTAGATATCAAAGAAAAGAAATCCTCATTACCCAGGTAATTGATCCAAGGCCAAGGAGTCTTAGGGTCGGTGATGACATACTCACGATGGGCATCATCAAAGTGTCCGTACTTTTTTTCCATGTTTTTTCTTGTTATGTTTTGGTTATTTCTTCATTTTTCTCGTGCAAAAATACTTTTTTTTCTCTAATTTTACAAGAGTTTGATGTTAAATGTTTGCAAAAATGACAAGATATACAATAAAATTAGTAATTTTGCAGCATAATTTGAATATATGGACGGAATAGTAATAGGATTATTAGTACCTTTTCTTGGTACGGTCATTGGCGCGTCATTTGTGTTTTTCATGCGCCATGAGATGAATGTGGTATTACAGAAATCACTGCTTGGCTTTGCCTCGGGAGTGATGGTGGCAGCCTCGTTTTGGTCGCTGCTCTTGCCGAGTCTTGACTTCACTGCAGATGCCGAGGGGATATTCAAGGTGCTTCCTTCGGCAGTGGGATTCTTGCTTGGCATAGGTTTTCTGCTTGCCATCGACCATTTCACTCCCCACCTTCACATTGGTGACGACCATCCCGAAGGAATGAAGTCAGGGTTGTCGCGCACAACTATGCTTTCGCTTGCTGTCACCATCCACAACCTTCCCGAGGGAATGGCAGTAGGAGTGGTGCTCTCGGGCTTTATCTCAGGAGATATGGGTATCACTGCTATGGCAGCCTTGACGATGTCTGTTGGTATTGCCATCCAGAATATCCCTGAGGGAGCGATTGTGTCGATGCCTTTGAAGGCTGAAGGCAACAGTCGCTGGCGCTCTTTTGCAATAGGCAGTCTCAGTGGAATTGTCGAACCCATCGGAGCCATTCTAGTCATTCTGCTCACATCGTGGCTCACTCCCGCCATGCCCTATATGCTTGCCTTTGCGGCTGGGTCGATGCTTTATGTGGTGATTGAGGAATTGATCCCCGAGGCTAGCGCTGGTGAACATAGTAATGTGAGTACCATTGGTTTTGCCATCGGTTTTGTACTGATGATGATACTCGACGTAGTATTGGGAAGTTGAAAATGAAGAATGAAGAATATATTTGCGACAACGCCATTGAGGTTTTTACTTAACCTTATTATAATATATATAGCATACGGCATTTGCCGTGTGGCATTCGTGATAGAAAACTGGGGACTGTTTGCCTCGGATTTCCAATGGAGTTCTGTGCCCGAGATGCTTCACGGGGCATGGATGTTCGACACGTCTGCCATATTATACACTAATGTTTTATATGCCTTGTTAATGCTCATTCCCCTCCACTACAAGGAGATGAGAGGATGGCAGATGACTGCCAAGTGGATATTTATAATAGTAAATGGAGTGTGCATAGCAGCCAACCTAGCCGACTGTGTATATTTCAAATACACCATGCGACGCACTACGAATACTGTCTTCTCTGAATTCAGCAATGAGGGGAATATCGGCAGTATAATTGGTGTAGAATTTCTGCGTCATTGGTATCTAGTTCTCTTGTTTGTCGTTATGATATTGGCGATGTGGAAATGCTATTTTGGGGGTGGCAGCAAGAAGACTTTGAGGAGAACAAGCATGCCACAAGGTAAGGGATTATTGAGATATTACATCATTCAAACCCTTTGCTTCGCGATCTTCATCCCCCTCAGTATCTGCGGCATGCGAGGTGGAGCCACCACGGCCGTGCGACCAATTACCATCAGCAATGCCAATCAATACGTTGCCCATCCTCAGGAAGCTGGTATTGTACTCAACACGCCCTTCTCGCTCATCCGCACCATCGGAAAGAAAGTATTTGAAATCCCTGAGTATATGTCGGAGCAGGAGATGAACGCCCTATATTCACCCCTCAAAAACAATCAATCATCAATAATCAGTAATCAATCATCAAAGAAGAACGTTGTGATTCTGATAGTGGAGAGTTTTGGGCGCGAGTATATCGGAGGATATAACAAATGGCTCGACGGTGGTAAATACAAGGGATACACTCCATTTGTTGACTCGCTGATGCAGCATAGTCAGACTTTCCTCTACTCCTATTGCAACGGTAGGAAGAGTATCGACGGAATGCCGAGTATCCTGTCGGGCATTCCTATGTTTATCGAGCCTTTCTTCCTAACTCCCGCATCCATGAACAACGTGAGCGGAATAGCCGGAGAGCTGAAGAACAAGGGTTATTATTCCGCCTTCTTCCACGGAGCGGAAAACGGGTCGATGGGCTTCGAAGCCTTTGCCCGCAAGACGGGATTCACTGATTATTTCGGCAGAACTGAATATAATGCCGACAAGAGATTTAATGGCGACAAGGACTTCGACGGAATGTGGGCGATATGGGATGAACCCTTCCTGCAGTTCTTTGCCACGAAGATGTCGGAGTTTAAGCAACCGTTTGTGTCGGCTGTATTTACGGCTTCTTCCCATCATCCATATAAGGTGCCTGAGAAATACAAGGATATATATAAGGAAGAGGGTATTGCCATCCACAAATGCATAAGATATACCGACAATGCCATGCGACTGTTCTTCGAA
>JALFCW010000146.1 GCA_022771625.1 Prevotella sp. | reverse complement strand
CCTGCGCGACAAGATATTCGACCGTCTGTTTCAGGTGGCTGAGATAGCCAAGTTCACTCCAGTCGAACTGAAGGAATACGAGGACAGCCTCAAGACCTATCGCGACCTCAAGAACTCTCTTGACACGGCGGAGGAGAAAGGTCGCGTGGAAGGTCGCGTGGAAGGGGAAAAGAGAAAAGCTATTGCCATCGCACGCAACCTCAAGTCGATGGGCATGTCTATTTCCGACATCTCAAATGCCACAGGCTTGCAGGAAGAGGAAATTAAGGCGTTGTGAATTTATTGTAATTCCATCGGATTCATAGGGACTCCCAAGAGAAATAACTACGAGAGTTATGAATGGAACATTTATAAGAGATGACGATAATATCAGAGTAAAGGGTTATCTGTCTGATACTCAGCGATTTACCCCCCCCCCCGAATCGAGCAAGTTAGGAGAGGGATTGTAAGACTATTGCTTATAGCGACAGTTGCTTTCGCCTTGTGCAGTTGCGGAAGTGATGTCGTTTCCGAAAACGATGATTCCATATCCAAGGCTACCGCCACTTGCGGAGAGCTAAGCCCACTCATTGCCAATAGCGAATGGGATTTGCTTGCGGCAGTGCAGTCGGAGGCAGGCAAGGATGTGTCCGTTGACCTGGCGATGGATGGCGACTGGGTGCGCTTTGCCGGGGACACAGTATCATTCTATAGCGAAAACATCATCTATGATGCCGACACGGGCGAGACAACGCTTCGGAGCGACATCATCAGAAAGTATAATTATTATTTCATAAACAACTGTCTCGTCATTGGAGGCAAATCATTTTCCTTATTTTCTGCAAACGCCGATACACTCGTGATGGAATGTGACGAGGGTTGGAGCCTTGTGCTCGCACCGAGGAATGATTCACATTCATTGACGAGAGGGAAGAATTAAAAAATAAGGAAATCGCTATGGATAGTGCTTACAATCAGATTGTATCGTTGATATGGAACATCGCCGACGACGTGCTGCGCGACGTGTTCCTGCGTGGACAATATCGCGACGTGATACTGCCGATGGTGGTGTTGCGACGCATTGACGCATTGCTCGAACCCACCAAGGAGGCTGTGGAGGCAAAAATAAAGGAAATAGAGAGTGACGGATTTGATGTGGAGGACGAGGACATCACCGATGTCACGGGGCTCAACTACTACAACCGCAGCAAATGGACCCTCGCCCGACTGAAATCACAGGCTCCCGACGACGAGAACATCCTGTATGACAACTTTGTGGAATACCTCAACGGATTCAGTGAAAACGTGAAAGACGTGTTGCAAAACTTCGACTACTATAACAAGGCGAAGAAACTTGCCGACAACAAGCGTCTGCTCTCTATCATCGAGCGCATCACCGACCCGCACATCAACCTCACCGACCGGCCCGCCAATGACCCCGACGGACTTCCCTTGCCGCCTATCTCCAATCACGAGATGGGAACTCTCTTCGAGGAACTTCTCCGTCGATTTAATGAGGAGAACAACGAGGAGGCAGGAGAACATTTCACGCCGAGGGATGTAATACAATTGCTATGCCGAATGGTGTTCAAGCCATTGGAGGGTAATCTACCAAAAATTTTAACGATACATGATGAGGCGGCCGGAAGTGGCGGAATGTTAACAATATCGAGGGAATACCTGATGGACATGGGAGTAAATGACAGAGCAATACAGGTATCTGGAACTGAAATAAACCCCGAAACATACGCCATCTGCAAGTCGGACCTTATCATCAAGAATATGCGTGCCGACGGGATGAAAAAAGGCAACACAATAACCGAGGATCTGTTTGCCGGACAACACTTCGGATTCTTCATCACAAACCCACCCTACGGAAAATCTTGGAAGGAGGACAAGAAGCGCATCTATCATGAGAAGCAATTGATTGACAGAAGATATGAGTTGCGCCTCACCAACTTTGAGGGAGAGGAGGAAATCGTGGATGTCACTCCGCGAACAAGCGACGGACAGATGCTTTTCATGCTCGAAGAGCTCGACAAGATGAACCCCGTGGAGATGCAGCCACAGGGCTCCCGCTCGGCAAGCGTACACAACGGTTCGTCGCTCTTCACAGGCGATGCCGGCAGTGGCGAGAGCAACACCCGCCGATACCTCATCGAGAACGACCTTGTGGATTGCATAGTGCAATTGCCCAACAATGTCTTCTACAACACCGGAATCACCACCTATGTGTGGCTTCTCACCAACAAGAAGGCCCCAGAACGTCGTGGACGGGTGCAACTCATCGACGCATCGCAAGCCTTCGACAAGTTGCGCAAGAACCTCGGAGCGCGCAACTGCACCATTGAGGCTTATTACGACACCATCACCGACATATACATGCGAGGAGAGGAGCGCGAGGCAGACAGTAAGACTCCAATATCGAGCCGTATGTTTGACGGCGACGATTTCCGTTATTACAGTGTCACCGTGGAGCGTCCCTTGCGCCTCCGCAGCCAGTTCAGTCAGTTGAAGATTGACTCCATGCTCTACGACTCTTCGGCAGAGGAATTGAGCCGCAGGATATACGACATGTTCGGCGCACAGGTATTTGACGGAATATCGTCAGAAGATATGAAAGACCTGAAGGAGCAGTTGACAGACGAGGACATCAAGGTCACCGACAAGAAGCTTGCCACGCTCACCAGCAGTGATAAATGGAATGAGCGCAAGGCGATGGTGGATATGGCAGAGAAGATAATGCACAAGGTGGGCACCGACGTATGGATGAACTACAACGAGTTTATCAATCACGTAGGTGCGGCAGCCAAGGAGATTGACAAGAAGGTTAAGGCGACAACTGTCAACGCCATTGCCCGAGCCATGTCGGAAACATGCGAGGAAGCCGACCCCGTGGTGAAGAAGATTCACAAGCGAGGTTCAAAGGATGTGGAACGCCTGATGTTCACCTACGGGGTGGCAGAGGATGCACTTGCCGACTATGGATTGTATCTCGATGCAAAGGGCAACTATGTGGAATACGAGTCAGACAGTGATTTGCGCGATTCTGAGAAGATATGCGTGAAAGAGGACATCTATGATTACTTCCAGCGCGAGGTGCGTCCCTACGTTGCTGATGCATGGATTAATATTCCAGCTACGAAGATTGGTTGCGAGATATCCTTCAACAAGTATTTCTATAAGCCGCAGCCCCTCCGCTCTCTTGCCGAGAACGAGGCCGACATCCGTGCGCTCGATGCAGCATCACAAGGTTTCATCAAAAGTCTTTTCGGGGAGGAATAGGATATGAAGAGATACGAAAGTTATAAGGATAGTGGTGTGAAATGGCTCGGGGAGATTCCGGGACATTGGGAGGTTACATGCTTAAGAAGATTACTCAAAAGGTATTCTGTCAAAGGGCATCCAAATAAACCATTATTGTCAGTAACACGAGAAAAAGGTGTTATATTGAGGGGTGCTAAAGGCGATGATGGTAACAATAATATAATACCTGAGGATTTAAGTGGATATAAACATGTAAAAAAAGGTCAATTTGTAATTAATAAAATGAAATCGTGGCAGGGTTCTTATGGAGTATCCGACTTTGAAGGCATTGTAAGTCCTGCGTACTTTGTATATGACTTAGATATTGCAGATAAAAGATTCTTTTCTTGGGCTATAAGAAGTAAGAACTATGTTCCATTTTTCATGCAGTACTCAAAAGGTATAAGAGTTGACCAATGGGATTTAACACCAGAGAATGTTAAGTCTATCCCATTTTTCATACCTCCAAAATCAGAGCAAACCGCCATTGCCAACTATCTTGATTCCGTAACATCTAAGATAGACGAGGCTATATCACAGCAGCAGAAGATGATTGACTTGCTCAATGAGCGCAAGCAAATCATCATTCAGAATGCTGTGACAAAAGGTCTCGACCCTAATGCCAAAATGAAAGATAGCGGCGTGGAATGGATTGGGGAAATTCCGGAGGATTGGGAGGTGAAAAGATTTCGCTTTTTATTTAAACCTTAATTCCGCAACACTTTGATTTAACTTTATTTATAAGTTCCTGAGCAACAAAAAGTTGCTCAGGATTTTGCCATGTCAGATTTTTCACTTATCTTAGTGTTGCAAATCAAAACAAGCGTAAATCGTAACAAGAC
>JALFCW010000130.1 GCA_022771625.1 Prevotella sp. | reverse complement strand
AATCTGTGCTGACTCTGCTTCATACAGGTCATGGGTGTATGAGCCTATGCAGTTGGGGATATACGAGAGGAAATCAAGTACACACCAGTCGCTGCCTCCTTCGGTAATGCCTGTATCAGCAGGTGGGTACCACCAACAGAGTATGACACTGACCACAAGGGGCTTGAAGAGTTTCATGATGTCGATGGGCTCATGCTTCACCATCATCTTATAGGCCATGCTGCCAGCAACAATGATGGAGAACAATGCGGCCAGTGCCATACACATCTGTAATATCCACCAATTATCCCAAGCGGGTCTAACCATCGGAAATGAAAGGATAGCAAGGTGATGTAATATCACTGATTTACAGTCTATTAGGAATGAAAGCCGATTTTGGATTGGTTCGTTATTCTTTCCTAAATTAGCGGATTGTTTATCCACTTTTGTCTCGTTTTTGTCCCTCGTTGTATTATCTTTGTATCGCAAGTTAAATGCTTGATAATCAGTGATAAAAGAATATATTAACATCAGAAAAGAAAGGAAATAAAATGGGACGAAAGAAGAAGGAAATCCGTTTGAAGGAGCCTGTGCGCATCCGAGAAAAGAAGATAGCAGGTGGCAACATCAGCCTCTATCTTGACATTTACCAAAAGGGATTGAGAAAGAAAGAGACGCTGAAACTCTATCTTGTGCCAGAAATCAACGCTGCTACCAAGTTGCAAAACGCCAATACAAGAAAGTTGGCAGAGCAAATCAAGGCGCAGCGCATTCTTGACATCCAGAGAGAGGGTCTTGTGGATTGGGACAAGGTGAAGAAGTCACGCATGACACTTACCAAGTGGATGGATGACTTTGTGAAGTACAATGCCGAGTTGTCTGAGTCTTCCATGAAGACAAAGCGAAACACTCATGCTCGCATTGACCAATACCTCTTATATATAGGAAAACCAGAGTTTCTGTTGAAAGACGTGGATAAGGAGTTTTGCAAAGGCTTCATTACTTTTTTGAAGACTTGCACCTACAATGATGGAAAGAAACAACTCAGCACCACCACTTGCCGTATGTTCGTCAACTATTTCGGCTCGTCATTGGCAAAGGCAGTAAGGGACGGACTGATTGAGCAAAATCCATTCTTGCTGTTGGAGGCAAAGGAGAAGCCACAGAAGCGAGTGGCAGAGCGTGAGTTTCTGACGATAGAGGAAATAAAGAAAGTGATGAATACACCATGCCGTTATGAACTGGTAAAGAAAGCCTTTCTATTCTCCTGTTTCACTGGTCTGCGATATAGCGACATGAAAGCCTTGAACTGGAGTGAAATCCACAAGGCTGCTGACGGCAAGACAGAATACATTGACCACATCCAAGTCAAGACCAAGGATAGAGTAACCATCCCATTGTCGGAAGAAACAAAGAAGTGGATGCCTAAAAGAGAAGAAGGTATAGACAACATCTTCCACAATTTGACAATCACATCTACAACTGTAGAAGTGGTGCTGAAAGAATGGATGGAGGCAGCAGGAATAACCAAGCATATAACCTACCATTGCTCACGACATACGGCGGCAACTATGCTCCTGACACTCGGTGCAAGTATCTATGTAGTAAGTAAGATACTCGGACACAAGAGCATCAAGATGACGGAGATTTACGCCAAGATTGTTGACAAGAAGAAGTTGGAAACCGTGAACCTCGTGAACGGAATGTTTGACCAAATACCAGTAATACAATGAAGATAGAAATCAAGGAACGTAAGCTGACGGAAGGCAAAAGAGCCTTATATCTGGAATACTACGAGACTGGCTTCCGCAAGAGAGAAAACTTGCACCTCTATCTCTTGCCCGATGATGCCGTTGGTGCTGCAAAGCACAATCGGCTTACATACAACAAGGCTATGGAGATACGAGCAGAGCGCATCCTCACCCCTCCTGTATTGGAGAAAGAGAATGCCAAAAGCGAAGAACAAGGCAACGGCTTGACTTGGCTACAATGGTGCGATGATTATATCAAATGGTCTGTTGATTGTGGCAACTGCAAGAAGATGATAGGTCATAAGAATGTTGTCCGCAAACGTATAGCCACTTATTTACGGAGAGTAGATAAGAAAGACATCCTGCTGAAAGATGTCAGTAAAGATGAAATTTGCGGTCTTTTTGATTATATGCGCAACAAGTATCGCAACAAACGCCAAATCAAGACCAACGGAGGACGGTTGGCTGATTACACATTACTGTTGTTTGAGGAAACTGTCAAAGCGATATTTAACAAGGCTATGCGTGAAGGACTTGTAAAATTCAATCCTGTACACAGTCTAAACAAATTGGAACGCTTCCATGCTCCTGACAAACACAGAGAGTATCTTACGCCCGAAGAACTCACACATTTCCTGGCGGTGGAAGCAGAATGTGAGAATGAACGAACCGTACAACTGGCATTTGGGTTATCATCCATGACTGCCCTTCGCCTTGGCGATATGCAGCATCTGAGGTGGTGTGATATTAAAATGATAGATGGCGTGCCGACAATCAGCATCATACAGCGAAAGACAAAGCGTCCTGCCATTATTCCGCTCAATGAAATGGCACAATCGTTGTTGCCACCTCGGACGGATGACAATCCGGAAAGTCTTGTGTTTCACCTTGTCAAGAAGTCAGACAACGTATCGAAATACGTAAGAAGACTTAAAGAAAAGGCTGGCATAGAAAAGGATTTGACCTACCATTGCTCACGGCATACGACAGCATCGTTGGCTATCTCAGCAGGAGCAGACATATCAGCAGTGAAGGATGTTTTGGGACATGGAAGCATCACTTCAACCGAAGTTTATGCAAAAGTGGCTCTTGAAAAGAAGATAGAGGCGGTCAATCTGTTTAATGGCGTGTTTGATTGAGACATACAGCAGGGAGCGAACAATGGGGAAGTCTTACTTCTTCCCTTTTGTTGGTAAATTGCCGTCAGGCTGTATTCAAAAAACGCTTGTGTTCAAATAAATCTGCAAGACTTATCTGGGCACAGGCTTTTTCATGTTCAATTTAATCTTTGATATAGATGACAACAGGAGTGATATACGCTCGTGTCTCCAGTATTGGTGACAGACAGAGCACGGAAAGACAGGTCAAGGATTTGTCGGAGTATGCAAAATATAAGGGTATCGAAGTCTGCAAGGTCTTTGAGGAACACATCTCAGGTGCAAAGAAGAATGATGAACGTCCAGTGCTGTGTGAGGCAATGGAATACTGCAAGGCAAACCGCATTGGGATCCTACTTGTCAGTGAATTGTCAAGATTGGGTCGCAATGCATTTGAGGTGCTTGCCTCTGTCAAGGAACTCATTGACTGTGGCATTAACCTCTACATACAAAAGGAACAACTTACATTATTGGACGATGAAGGACATCCATCCCTCTTTGCCCCGATAATGATAGCCACGCTTTCGACCTGTGCGCAATTGGAACGTGATAATATCTCATTCCGATTGCAGTCAGGACGGAAGCGGTATATAGAGAAAGGTGGAAAACTCGGGCGCAAGGTAGGCTCTGTAAAAACGG
>JALFCW010000121.1 GCA_022771625.1 Prevotella sp. | reverse complement strand
AGACGCGGGATGGAATTGACAACCGACTGTCGGCCTTGTTTTTCGAATTCCGCCATCTCCTCGTCGGTAAATCTGGAGCGCATCAGCGACACATATTCCTTTATACCGGATTGGTCTATCTTACTGCTCGTAACTGCTACTTGCGGTTGTGGCAAGGTCACAATTATCCTGTATCCCTCCTTTCTCACATTCCGCTCCGAGAAATACGAGAAGTCAATATACCCTTTGAGGGTAACATTCATCGGAATGGCAATTTTCCTGTCGCCCACAGGCATTTTCATATTCACATCATGTCCAAGCAACTTACCCTTAAGTCGGGGTTCATCACTGTAGGTAACAATCTTTCGAATGTTATATTCCGAGGTATATAGACGCGAGCATTTTTTCACTTCCCTTATGAGCATAGGAACATCATCCGTTACCGATTTTTCAACAACGTCAATTCCTTTTTCCTTGTCACTGCCACAAGCTATAAAGAACAGTAAAAAGAATAATATAAAAAAAATCCTCATTCCTAATTCCTTATTCTACTAAAGTACGTCTCAATATCCTCCCAGCATTTGAAATCAGGAGAACCCAGTTGGATGCATGTCCCCATAAATGCCTTTTCATCATCAGTAGAGATGATAAAATCGCCTAGCAAGAGTGATGATTTATTAGTCATAATCACCCTGTTGTATGCCGGTGCACTGATAGCATCCTCAATCCATTCCTGCGACTGCGTAATAAAGTCATGGTCGTTGGTAGGTGCCGTAACCACGAAATATACATCGTATGTCTCAATAAGTTTTTCGAATGTTTTGTGCATATTGCTGCGGACTTTGCCATATCCGTCGCGCATGGCATCGAGTGTAATATACAAGACAGGTTTCTCCCTACCCTCTTGCCTATCATCAATCCATCTTATCACTGGCACGAGATAATGTATGGCAACACTGTCGATGAGCCTATGCTCACCATGAAACTTCACCGCTTGTGGATAATGCTCGCGGAAGAGTTCGAAAGTATGCACCAGTGGGTCGTTGTCTCCAAAGAGTCCCCACACCCTCGCCTGCTCCTCGGCACTCGCGCTCTCGGCAGCAAAACACCTCTCGGTGAGTTCAGCAAACTGCTTTACGAGAGCCTTGGTGACGATAAACTCCTGCACACCGTCACGCCTGGGATTCTGATAGGTCTGCTTACCTATCATACCGTGCTTTCCCATAGTGTCGCCCATCTGGAAGGCGGGATTCACCAGTATGCGGTCGTATCCATAGAGTTGTTCTGTCATCATGCCTCCAGCCGACGAACCGATGATGAGGTTGGGTTTCTCCTCTTCACATCTCCTATGCAAATACTCGATAGCCTCATGAGGTACAAGCGGAATATCGTCTGCCACCACAACGGCATTTGGCATCAGTTGACGCAGCAAAGCTACTGTTCCCGACTGTGCCGACGATGCGAAACCATGCACATACATCACTTTTTTCCCCTTCATCAACTCGGGAAATTCTATATGATATTGCTTTTCCATTAACATATAAATTATTATATCATCTATAGTCTTAACGGCATAATGTCGTAATTATGCTGCAAATATACGCATAAATTTCCCAAAATTCGCTTATTCTGTGTCAAAAAACGTTATTATTGCAATTTTTTGCACAATTAATGAAAAAAAAGCAGTATCTTTGCAGCAATATAACATTATTATATAATTAAATGATGAAGAAAACGACAATCACTCTGTGCATTGCCATTGCCGCAATCGGTATGACGGCTTGCAGCGAGAAGAAGAAAAGCGACAATATCATCACCCACAAGGAGGTGAAGAAAGAACCTGCCGCCCCGATAAAAATGCAGGAATACAACCAGACTACTGAGATCACTCTTGGTGGCAGTGAGTTGACGTGTTTCGTCCACCGCGCTCCCGACGATAGTCTTGCGATGGTGAAGGACGAGACCGGACAGGCGTATTTTGACAATGTCATCGATTTGAAAATCACTCGCGCAGGTGGAAGTGTTTTCTTCCAAAAGAGATTCACCAAGACCGCGTTCGACTCTTTCCTCGATGATGACTATCGCAACACCGGCATTCTTGAGGGCTTAGTTTTCGACAAGACTGAAGGCGGTGTGCTGAGATTTGCAGCAAGCGTCTCCCACCCCAACACCGACGAATATATACCCATTCTCATAAAGATTGACCGCAATGGCAATATAAAGATGGAGCGCGATGTGAATCTTGATACTACATCGGAAGAAGAGGAAGAAGACGGAGTATAATTATTCGGGCAAAAGATGAAGAATGAAAATAAAAAACGTGGCGACGAGGCTGAGAGAAAACCGGCAGAGGACGGATTGCGCGAACTGTCGCTCGACGAACTATGCAAGATTACTGGAGGCACGATATTATGAGCAATAACCTATTCCGCAACGAAAGTCTTGACAATCTGCACACACCAGGGCAGATCAACGATTTTGTCAAGGTCACCACTCCACCTCTTTATATAGTACTGATGGCGATGACCATCTGTTCGGTGGTGGCATGCCTATGGGTGACCTTAGGCACTGTCACCGAGCATGTGCAGTCGGTGGCAGTGGTATTTCCCCATGCCACCCCCAACCGTATCTACAGTCCCAAGAACGGAACGGTGGCGCAACTGCTTGCCTCCAAGGGCAGCAATGTGGGTGTGGGCACTCCCCTGCTTGTGGTGAGACACGACAACACCAGCGACACTCTGCTCTCTAATGTCAATGGGCGACTGATCAACATTAAGAACGTGGATGACACATTCAGGGAATATGAAACTCTCGCCGAAATAATCCCCGACACCAAGTCGGCGCTCAACACCGAATTGATAACTTACGTGGAATACAAGGACCTGCGCTCGCTCAAACCCGGACTGGAGGTACAGGTCACCCCCGTTGACCTCCATCGTGAGGACTATGGTTATATTCGTGGACATATCACGAGCGTCAACCATTTCCCCACGAATATCGACGAGGCTAAGAACGAGTCGTCGGTGAGAAATTTCGTAGATAATATCTTCCCCACCGAGACGGCCTATGAGGTGCGTCTTGTGGTGGACAGAGCCAAGGACAACCCACGTCAGCTCGACTGGTCGCGAGAGCAGAGCAGCGACATCCGGCTCAGTTCGATGTCCTTCTGCAATGTGCAGATTATCACCGATCGGAAACCTGTTTTTAAAGTAATCTTTAAAAATTAAAGAATAAAAGGGGCTGCACGATGAGTAGAAAGAACGTGAAGAAAGTACCTGTAGTTATGCAGATGGAGACCGTGGAGTGTGGTGCCGCGGCCTTGTCAATGCTGTTGGCCTATCATGGCAAGTGGCTCTCCATCGAACAATTGCGCACCGACTGCGGTGTGTCGCGCGATGGCAGCAATGCCCGCAACATCGTTCTTGCGGCACGCCATCACGGTATGGATGCCCACGGATGGCAAGCCGACATCGACCATCTGCCCTCTCTTGCCCCTGCCATCATCCACTGGAACCACAATCACTTCGTGGTGTTCAAGGGATTCCATCGCGGCATGGCATTCATCAACGACCCCGCCATGGGCAGTATGGCAGTGTCGATGAAAGATTTCCAGCGCTCTTACACCGGTGTTGCCATCACCTCCGTCCCGGGCGACGACTTCAAGCCCCAGGGCCATCAGACCTCAATATTACATTATGTACGCGAGAACATTCGCGGAGCCAAGGATGCCTTCATCTTCACATTGCTGATGGGCATTCTCATGTCGTTTGCGGGTATGGTATATCCTCTCTTCTCCCAAGTGTTCCTCGACAGCATCATCACCGGCAAGAACGACGAGTGGACCGTCCCCTTCTTCGTCGGCATAGCCTGTCTTGTGGTGTTCAATTTTCTCCTTGCCCTGCTCGACAATGTCTATGGGCGACGTTTTGCGGGCAGCATGTCCCTCAAGGGCAACACCCGATTCCTTTGGCATGCCCTCAATCTCCCGATAGAATTTTTCACCCAGCGATATGTGGGCGACATCGTGCAACGCCAGTCGCTCAACGAGCATATCACCACCACCCTCATCCGAATCCTCGCCCCCTATGCAGTGAATGTGGCCCTGCTGGTGCTATATATTGTGGTGATGGCGCAATACAGTGTGCTGCTCACCATTGTCGGCATATCCGTTGTGGCACTCAATATCTACTCCGTGGCGGCAGAACGCGAACTGCGCACCAACCTCGCCCGTGCTCTCGAACAGAGCGAGGGCAAGTTCTATGGCATCACCATGTCGTGCGTGGATAACATAGAGAGCATCAAGGCGGCAGGAGCCGAACGAGGCTTCTTCGAGTTTTGGGCAGGCACCTTCGCCCGTCGCAACAATCAGGAGGTGGCATTCCAGAAGCGCCCCTTCTGGCCCTTCGTCTTCGGTCATTTCGCCAACTCGTTCATCCTCATCCTCGGTGCCGCCCTCATCCTCAACGGACAGTTCTCCATCGGTATGCTGATGGCGTTCCAGGGATTCATGGCTGAGTTTATGAAACCCGCCATGGGACTTATGCAGGGCTCCACCACCGTTCTCGAGATGCGCTCCCAGATGGAACGTATCGACGACGTGATGGCCTATCCCGCCGAACAGACTGGCAAGGGAGAGAACCCCGCGCACAATGCCAAGTTAGGTGGAATGATTGAGATGAAGAACGTGTCATTCGGATATAGTCTGAGTGCCGCCCCTCTGATATGTGATTTCTCGATGACCCTCCACCCCGGCAAGAGCGTTGCCATCGTGGGTGCCTCGGGCTGCGGAAAGAGCACAATTGCCAAACTCCTCACGGGGCTCTATCAGCCTTGGAGCGGAGAGATTCTCTTCGATGGGCGCGACAGCCATGACATCTCCCGCGACGAGTTTGTCAACTCTGTGGCATGTATCGACCAGAACGTGGTGCTCTTCGACGACACCATCGCCGAGAACATCAAGATGTGGGATCACTCCATCGAGGATTTCACCATGACGATGGCATGTATCGATGCCGGCATACGCGACGACATCATATCCCGCCCCAGGGGATTCAACACGCGACTCGTAAAGGGTGGTGGCAACTTCTCGGGCGGACAGAGACAGAGGTTTGAGATTGCCACGGCACTGGCGCGCGAGCCGGTGATTCTCATCCTCGACGAGGCTACGAGTGCGCTCGACACGGTGATGGAGAGTGAGGTGATGCAGAGCATCCGTCAATGCGGTGCGTCCACCATCGTCATCGCCCACCGACTGAGCACCATCCGCGATTGCGACGAGATTATCGTGATGGACAAGGGCCGCATCGTGCAACGCGGCACCCACGACGAACTAATGGCGCAAGGCGGTAGGTATGAGGAATTAATTAGGAATTAGGGATGAGGAATTAGATATGTTATTAGACGACCAGATAAATAAGAGAGAGGAACGCGAGACAGCAACACTCAGGGAAGTGTTCGGAGATGCCGCTGCCGACATGGGGCTCAAGGTGAACAAAGGTTCCATACGAGGCTCAGGCGACCGTGTGCTCCATCGATTGTTGGAGCACTTGGGCGTAAGCGACTATACCCTAGATAATGACGGTTTTCTCACTCCCGACGAGCAACTCGAACAGATACTTCGCCCACGAGGCATCATGCAACGCAAGGTAGAACTCGAGGGTCAATGGTGGAAGATGACCATCGGCGCGAAGTTGGGAGAGGACAAGGATAGCAACATGCTGCTCTTCCTGCCACGCAAATGGGTGTTTGGCTATAAATGCATCTTCCCTAATGGCGATGAAAAGATAGTGGATGCCGAACTAATGCAGAACGTTAAACCTCTTGCACTTACCTTCTATCACGCCTTGCCGCCACGACCGCTCAAGGGTATCGATCTTATGAAATATGCACTGCGCATACTACCCACCTCTGCCATTTTCGCTGTTCTCTCCACTGCCCTTGTAGTGAGTCTATTCGGCATGTTTATCCCGTTCATCAACAAACTGATCTTCAACAGCATCATACCTAATGGCATCCTCTTCGACCTTTTCCCCGTGGCAGCCCTCTTCGGAGGAGTTGTTGTGGGAACGGCACTCATGGAGGTAATGCGCAACAAACTCATACTGCGACTCAAGGACATCCTCGGCATCAATCTACAGAGTGCGGTGATGGCACGCATCCTCACCCTCGACACCTCCTTCTTCTGGAAATACTCGTCGGGCGAAATCACCAACCGCGTCACGTCGATACGCCAACTCTGTTCGCTTGCCAACAACACCATCCTCGGAGCACTCATCACCGTTATCTTCTCCGTCATCTACGTGTTCCAGATACTCGTCTATGCCAAGTCGCTGTTGTTGCCCTCACTCGTCCTGCTCTTCATCCAGTTGACATTGCTTGTGGTGTATGCCATACAGATGCACAACGAGGAGCGCGAACTTGCCGAACACAAGTCGATGCTCGACGGAATGGAGTATAACATGTTTGCCGGCATACAAAAGATCAAGCTCACGGGGTCGGAGAAACGAGTCTTCACCAAGTGGCTCGACCTCTATCGCCATTGCGCTCACATCTCCTACAATCCCTCGATGTGGGTGAAAATCATGCCGGCACTCATCGCCCTGTGTCAGACGGGCAGTCTCGCCGTCATTTGGTGGTATGCCATCGAGACCCACGTCAGCATGTCCGACTTCATCGCCTTCAGTGTGGCCTACGGCATGATTGCCACCGCCCTCACTGCCATCATCAATATCATCCCCGACATCTCCCAGGTAAGTCCGCTTATCAAGATAGCCGAACCGGTACTCAACACCACGCCCGAACTCACCCCCGACGCGCCCCAGGTGCAATATCTCAGCGGCAGCATCGAGGTGAGCGACCTCTCGTTCCGCTATAACAACGACGGCAACTGGCTCTTCCGCCATTTCAATCTCAAGATCAATCCCGGCGAATATGTGGCGATTGTGGGAGCGTCGGGATGCGGCAAGAGCACCCTGCTCCGTCTGCTCTTGGGATTCGAGCATCCACAGGCGGGAGGAGTGTTCTACGACAACTACGACCTCGCCAAATGCGACAAGACCAGTCTGCGCCGCATGATAGGCACCTGTCTGCAGGGCGGCAGCCTCTTTGCCGGCGACATCTTCAGCAACATCACCGTCACTGCCCCCAACAGCACCATCGACGACGCATGGCGGGCGGCAGAGATGGCAGGCATTGCCGACGACATACGCGAGATGCCCATGCAGATGCACACCATCGTGAGCGAGGGCAACCAGGGATTCAGTGGCGGACAGAAGCAGCGCCTCCTCATCGCACGCGCCCTGATTGCCAACCCCACCATCCTCCTCATGGACGAGGCGACAAGTGCGCTCGACAATATCTCGCAGCGCATAGTGGCTGAGAATATCGACCGACTCGACTGCACGCGCATCGTCATCGCCCACCGACTGAGCACCATACGCAATTGCTCGCGCATCATCGTCCTCGACAAAGGCGAGATTGCCGAGGAAGGCACCTACGACGAACTGATGTCAAGGCACGGCCTATTCTATCAGTTGGCAGAAAGACAAATATAATTAAGAAAGATAGTTCGACGAAGTCAATTAAAAATTAAAATATGAATAATTAAAGAAAGTATGAAGAAAATAATATTTATACTCTTGCTGTGGACCACCACGGCAGCGGTGAAGGCTCTCACCCAAGTGACCTTCGCCCCACAATGGAATGCCCAGGCACAATTTGCCGGATATTTCGTGGCAAAGGAGAAGGGATTCTTCAACGACGAAGGTCTCGACGTGAAGATAATCTTCCCCAGCAACTCGCAGTCGTCGCATGTACTACTCAAGGAAGGGAAATGCCAGTTCATCACCACACAGCTCCTAGATGCCATCAAAATTAGAGACTGGGGCACCAACCTCGTGAATATCCTGCAAACTGCACGCCATAACGGTACACTAATCGTGGGACGCGACGGCAAGAATCCCCATAAGATGAAAGGTGCGAAGGTTGGGAAATGGAATGCCGGATTCTCATTGGTGGCTATGATCGCCAACAAAAAGGAGCAACTCGACTACCACTTCATCCGCTTCACCAACAACGTGTCGCTCTTCCTCTCGGGAGCCATCGACGCCACACTCGCCATGAGCTACAACGAGTATAATTTGCTCAAACAATCTAACGTGCAACTCGACGACAACTGCGTCTATCGCTTTGCCGACCATGGCTACGACATACCCGACGACGGACTCTACACAACAGCCGCCTACTACAATGCTCACAAGGATACCTCCGTGCGCTTTGCCCGTGCCTCACGCCGAGGTTGGGAGTGGTGTCATTCTCACCCCAACGAGGCTTTGGAGATTGTGATGGACTATGTAAACCGCCATAAGGTGTCAACCAACAGAGTGATACAGAAACTCATGCTCCGCGAGATACTGCGGCTGCAGAAGGACAAAACGGGCAAGACTCCGTTCAAACTGTATAAGGAGGAGGTGGAACGCGCCAACCGCTTGATGGTGGAGTGCGGCTTCATCGACCGACAGACTCATTATAACGACATAGTAAGATAGGAGGGACAGCAATATGAAGAAATTCAGAGAATCATTCGCAGCTCAACTAAGCGTGTTTGTGGCATTGCTTGCCTCGCTCATCTTCTTGGTCAACTTTGCCACCAATTTCTACTACTCTCGACAGGCCATCAAGAACGAGGCAGAGAAATTGGCAATGTGCGAACTCGACAATACCGTGTTGAGACTAAACAACATACTCAATACGGTAGAGAACAGTGCTAATAATATGTATCCGTTTATCACGCGCCATCTCGCCGATGCAGACTCGATGTATGCCTACGCCTGCATGATTGTGGAGAACAACCCCGTACTCACTGGATGCTCTTTGGCTTTCGAACCCGAGCATTTCAAGAACAAAGGACATTATTACTCCATCTATGCCGGCAGGGAGGAGGATGGTTCCATTACCATCGAACAGGAGGGCAACGAAACCTATGACTATCATTACATGGATTGGTATCAGATACCAAAATTACTAAACTCTCCTTATTGGACCGACCCCTACAACGACGTGTATGAAAACCCCGAAACTGGCAAGTTGCAAATCGAGCAGATATGTTCCTATTCGATGCCTATCCACGACAAACAAGGCAACTTCGTGGGAGTGATGTCGCTCGACATCAGCCAGCAGTGGCTCTCGAAGATTATCAACAACATGAAACCCTACCCCAACTCCCACACCATTGCCCTCGGTCGCGGTGGCATATATCTTGTGCATCCCGACTCATCGATAATAGGACGCGAGACCATCTTCACCGAGACCCTCGAGGGCGACTTCCCCGAGATACGCACTGTTGGCGAACTCATGACGAGCGCCAAGCGTGGCATGTATGCCGTATCGGGAGAAAACGTCACAGGCGGCGAGGACTCCTATGTTTTCTACACCCCGCTCAAGCGCGTGGGATGGAGCATCGCCATCGTATGTCCCGAGGGCGACATCTTCGGAGGCTACAACCGCCTCAAGATGTGGCTCATCGTAATGATGGCAGTGGGTATCTTCCTGATGATGGTGGTGTGCATCCTTGTCATACGCAAGAGAGTGCATCCCCTTGAGCGCCTTGCACGCTCGGCAAATGTCATCGCCCGCGGCAACTTCGACAAGGAGGTGCCCGTCATCCGTGGCGACGACGAGATAGCCCTCCTCAGCCATGCCTTCCGCAACATGCAGCACTCGCTGGTGGATTATATCGAGGAACTCAAGACCACCACAGCCAACAAGGAGCGCATCGAGGGCGAACTGCGCATTGCCCACGACATACAGATGGGTATGATTCCGAAGATTTTCCCTCCCTACCCCGACCGCAAGGACATCGACATCTATGCCTCGCTCACGCCCGCCAAGGAGGTGGGAGGCGACCTCTACGACTTCCTCATCCTCGGCGAGAAATTCTATTTCGTCATCGGCGACGTCAGCGGCAAGGGCATTCCCGCCTCATTGCTCATGGCAGTGTGCCGCAACCTCTTCCGCACAGTGGCTGCACAAGGTCTCACTCCTCAACAGATAGTGCGCAGCATCAACGACACGATGGGCGAAAGCAACGAAAGCGGTATGTTCATCACCCTCTTCGTAGGAGTCATCGACCTCGCTACGGGTCATCTATCCTTCTGCAATGCCGGTCACAATCCCCCCGTCATCATCCCATCCGACGGCAAGCCTGCGTTCATGGACCTTGTACCCAATATCCCCGCAGGCCTCTTCGACGGTTTCGACTTCGAGGCGCAGGAATATCCTACAGTAGATGGCGTCACCCTTTTCCTCTACACCGACGGACTCACCGAGGCGGAGAACAAGTCACAAGAGCTCTTCGGCGATAATCATCTCATAGACATCCTCACCGGCAAGCACCACCTTCTGGCAAAGGACCTTGTGGAGTTGGCGTCAAACAGTGTTGTCGCCCATGCCAACGGAGCCGAACAGAGTGACGACCTCACCATCATGGCAATACGAATAAATATTAACAAAAAAATATAACATTATGAAAAAAGAAATCGTTATCAACAATCAGATAGAGGAGCTCGAGAGGCTCGCTGTCTTTGTAGAAGAAGTTGCGGAAGAGCTTGGTCTCGACCCCGAACTAACGATGAATCTCAACCTTGCACTCGAGGAAGTGGTGTCAAACGTCATCCTCTACGCCTACCCCCGCGAGATGGGCGAGAAGATTACCATCATGGCACAGTACGACAGTAATAACCTCGTGTTCACCATCACCGACAAGGGCAAGGAGTTCGACCCCACAAAGGTGGAAGAAGCCGACATCACCCTCTCGGCAGAGGACAGAGAGATTGGCGGACTGGGCATCTACATCGTCAAGAACATTATGAACGAGGTCACCTATCAGCGCCTCGACGGCAAGAACATCCTTACACTTAAGAAAACAATATAATTATTTGAAAAATTAAAATAAAACGACAATGGCAGAAATAATTAGAACCGACAGCATAGTGACTGTCAAGACCGGCGAGAGAATAGACACCATCAACGCCGGAGAGTTTGAACGAGAGATAAGTCCCATCCTTTCGGAGAGCGGAGCAAACGTTGTTTTTGACTGCAATACCCTCGAATACATCTCCAGTAGCGGTCTGCGCGTCATCCTAAAGGCTCAGAAGATGATATCAGCCAAGAAGGGCACAATGAAACTCATTGGCGTCAAACCACAGATTAAGAAAGTCTTCGACATGACAGGCTTTTCACGATTCCTCACCATCGAATAATATACCGAGCGATATCAAATTGTTAAAAGAATAATTACAAAGAAAAACTCCCGAGTCGTAAATACCTCGGGAGTTTTATATTTGAGTTAATTATAATATTTGTCAGTATTTACTTCAACGTGAAGGGGACTATAGAGCGGATATCAAGTTCGCTGGCACCGATGTAGGCCTTGAACTTGCCCGGCTCTGCCTTCCATGAATGAGTGGCCTCGTCGAAGAACTGGAGATCCTTGAGGGTGATGCAGAAGTCAACGGTCTTGGTCTCGCCGGGAGCAAGGGCAATCTTCTGGAATCCCTTCAACTCCTTGACAGGACGGTCAACAGAACACTTGTCGTCGCCAATATAAAGCTGGACAATCTCCTTGCCCTCACGCTTGCCAACATTGCTCACGGGGATTGAAACCTTATACAAAGGAGACTTTTCCTTGCAGCAACCTTCGCCATCCTTATCACAGGTTACCTCGCTAATAGTGGCCTTACCATACTTGAATGTGGTGTAGCTCAGTCCGAAGCCGAAAGGGAACTGGGGCTTAACCTTGCGGGTATCAAAATGACGATAACCTACGTATATACCTTCCTTGTAATATACCTGGTCGTTGACACCGGGATAACCTTCCTCGCCATACTGGAAGCAGGGATAATCCTCCTTCTTCTTGGCGAAGGTGATGGGCAACTTGCCCGAGGGATTAACCTTGCCCGAGATGATGTTGGCAAGGGTAGAACCTGATTCCGATCCGAGATACCAGCACTGCAGGAGTGCCTTAACCTCACCAAGCCATGGTGTGGCATAAGGATTGCCCGCATACATCACGGCAACGATATTCGGCTGAATCTTAGCCAGTTCGCTGATTAGTTCGTTCTGACCATAAGAGAGATCATAGGTAAGACGATCACCACCCTCGCAGTCCTGCTGATGGTTTTTGTTCATACCGCCTATGAATATGATAAGGTCGGCATTCTTTGCTTTCTCCAATGCCTCGGCCTTGAGGCGAGCCTGAGTAGCGGCGGACACTTCATCAACTCGAGCATACATCGGACGACCAGCCTCATATCCCTGGGCAAAGTCAATCTTGTCGCCATAGAGAGCCTTGAGTGCTTCGAGGGGCGAGATGTCGCGCTTGGTCTTAAGCTCCGACGAACCTCCACCCTGACTCATGTTGCGGATAGCATTGTCACCAACAATAAGGATACGACCATAACGAGAGGCGTCGAGAGGGAGAATGTTTATATCTTTCAATTTTTCAATATTTCCATTTTTCAATAGAACAACACCTTCCTGACCAATCTCGCGACAAGCCTGATAGTGGTCGTCGGTACATAGTTTTCCGCGTGTCTTATGAGGATTCATCGCAGTGCGGAAGATAAGACGCAACACACGTGCAGCCTTGTCGTTTAGCACTTCCATCGAAACCTTTCCGTCTCTGACAAGCTGTTCAAATGGGTCGGCAAGATAGTATGTGTTATATCCCTGTGAGTTGTCGGCAGTCATACCGTTAGTGTAAGAGCCCATCTCGATGTCAAGACCGCCAGTGGCAGCCTCCCATGTGTCGTGGGTTCCACCCCAGTCGCTTATAACAGCTCCATCGAATCCCCAACGCTTCTTTAGGATACCGTTGAGCAGGGAGTCATTCTGACAGCAATGGCGGTTGAGCCACTTATTGTATGAGCCCATCATCGACCATACTTTGGCCTCCTTAACGCATTTCTCGAAAGCAGGCAAATAGATTTCCTCCACGGCACGCTCCGACACGTTGACATTAACAGTCATGCGGTTTACCTCGTGATTATTGAGGAAGAAATGCTTGAGGCAGCATGCCACTCCGTTCTTCTGTGCGGCGATGATATAGGGCACTGCCATCTCACCGGCGAGATAGGGATCCTCACCCATATATTCAAAACTACGACCATTGAACGGGCAACGGGCGATAGTGGTACCAGGACCAAGGAGAACATCCTTCTTTCGATATGCAAACTCCTCGCTGACCTTATCTCCATAGAGGGCCGAGAGGTCGCGGTTCCATGTTGCAGCGAGGCATGTGAGTGACGGGAATGCCGTGATGGAGTCGTTTGTCCAATTGGCATAGTTCCACGAGTTCCATTCTATCTCGGCGCGACATCCGTGAGGGCCGTCGCTCATCGACAGTTCGGGAATACCAAGGCGCGGAACGCCTGCTGAGGTGAATTTACTCTGTGCATGGAGGAGTTGCACCTTCTCATGCACTGTCATCTTTGCGAGTGTCTCCTGCACTGCTTTCTCGAGTGCGTCGCCCTGCGAGCACGAACCTGCACAATGCGAGGCCTTCGGCTGAGCCACTGCCATCAACATTCCGGCAGCCAGAGCAATTGTTGATAATAGTCTTTTCTTCATATATTTACTTATTTATTAATATTTCCGAGCCTTGTAGTTGATAGCCACGGGCCTTTAGGGTTACATTGCCACCGTCGGTGGCTACTACCACGAGGCACTTACCATTGAATGCTTTGCGCTTCGGTTCCTTAAATCGCTCCATCGAGACAGGATTACCATTGTCTGTTCCAACTATTCTTCCTCCCTCTACCTCGAAGAACACCTGATCCTCGGCACGGGGACAGAGATTTCCATTGCTGTCCACCACTTCAACGGTGATAAAGGCAAGGTTATCTCCGTTTGGATTCTTCCCAAAATGAGTGCGGTCAGCAGTGAGTCGCAGTGCTGCGGGAGCTCCGGCAGTGCGGATTACCTTCTCTGCTACCACCTTTCCATCCTTGCGTGCAACGGCCTTCACCTCTCCCGGCTCGAATTTCACTCGCCACATAAGATGATAGTCATGTGAATCTTTCTTGGCCTTCACACCCTGCGAACGTCCGTTGATGAAGAGTTCCACCTCATCGGCTTTATTATAATAACACCACATATCGATGTCCTGTCCGTCGAGCCAGTTCCAATGAGGGAAAAGGTGCAACACCTGCTTGTCGGTCCACTCGCTCTGATACATATAATAAGTATCCTTGGGGAATCCAGCGAGGTCAACGATACCGAAATAACTGCTGCGTGCGGGGAATCCATAGGGTGTAGGTTCGCCGATATAGTCGAATCCTGTCCATATAAACTGTCCTCCCACGAAGTCATTGTGTTTCACCACGTCCCATGTCTGCTCATGAGTCGAACTCCAAGAGGCATGCATATTGTCGTAGGCAGAACATTGGAACGAAGGATCTTGATAAGGCAACCACCATTCTACAGGAGCCTTATATACCTTGTCGCTCGGCATCATATAGAAACCTCGTGTTTGCAATGCCGACACACTCTCAGAGAAGATAAACGGTTTGCCTGGGAAATTCTTCGGCACATCCTTCACCCACTGATGGTGATAGTTGAATCCGATGATGTCCAATGCCCCACTCTTAAAGAGGTGGTTCTTCGGATCTGGTTCGTTGCATCCCGCCGTGATGGGGCGGGTAGTGTCGTATCTACGAACAATATTACAGAGATTGCGTGTGAGTATTGAGTTGACACTCATCTCCTCACCGTGAGCAAGTGTAGATGCGTCATGCCCGGCATTCAGAATCAAGTTGGCCTGTTCGGCTGTGAGATTATCAGCATCTGCCGACGACCACTGTTCGAGCACCTCGTTGCCTATGCTCCACATAAGGATGGAGGGATGGTTGCGGTCGCGCAGCACAAGGTCGGTGAGGTCGCGCTCTGCCCACTCGTCGAAGAATCGGGCATAGTCGTTCTGGGTCTTGCGGCGGCGCCACATGTCGAACGACTCGTCCATAACGATGAGTCCCATAGTGTCGCACATGGCGAGCAGTTCGGGTGCGGGAGGATTATGCGAGCAGCGCACTGCGTTGGCTCCCATCTCCTTCAGTATGCGCAGTTGGCGGTGGAGAGCGTCCTCGTTGATGGCGGCACCAAGGCAACCGAGGTCATGGTGCTGGCACACTCCGTTAATCTTCATCGAATTGCCATTAAGAGAAAAGCCCTTTGCGGCATCAAACTTAAACGTGCGGAATCCCGTAGTTGTCTCGTAAGTGTCAATCACCTTGCCGTTCTGCTCTATCGTGGTTATCACCTTATATATATACGGGTGCTCGCACGACCATAGTCTTGGCTTCTTCACCGTGATGGCAGAGCTTACGGTAAACAGCTTTGGGTCAACCGGCTTCGGGGGATAGATGGCGAGCATAGGCACTGCCCCTTTCACTGTGAAGGACTTCTGTGCCTGTCCCACGGTTTTGCCGTCGGCATCCACCACCCTGTTCCTTACAACCACCTTCTGGTCGGTGCCCGTAAGGTTGTCAATCTGCACATTGCATGTCAGAGTTCCGCTGCTTGCCTTTTCATTCTTGATGTCGGCAACGATGTGCGTTCCCCAGTGTGCCACATGTATTTTCTCAGTCTTGTTGATCCACACATGGCGATATATGCCGCATCCGCTATACCATCGGCTGTTGGGCTGGTCGCTGTTATCCACTCGCACTGCCACCACGTTCTTTTCGCCATATTTTATATAAGGTGTCATATCATAGCGGAACGAACTGTAGCCGTAGGGTCGCTGTCCGAGCAGGGTGCCGTTTATCCACACCTTAGCGTTCATATACACACCGTCGAAGTCGATGTAGAACTGCTTTCCCTTGTCGGCATTATCCACATTGAATGTCTTGCGATACCAACCGATACCGCCAGGCAGTGCACCGCCGCTATTGCCCGACGGGGCTGAAGCCGAGAAGTCGCCCTCGATAGCCCAGTCGTGGGGCACATTGAGCGTGCGCCACTTAGCGTCGTTATACTCCGGTGCCGACATTTGCACTGAGTCAGCGAGTACAAATCGCCATCCCTTGTCAAAGTTGATTCTCTCGCGGGCTTCGGCTCCACAAGTCAAGACCAATAAGGCCAAAAGTGATATAAAATTCTTCTTCATAAAAGTTATTATATATTCCGTAAGATTGGTCATTGTTCATATTTCGACTGCAAAGATACGAAAAATATCCCAAACACAATGTATAATATGTTATTTTTTTATTCCAAAATACAAAAAACATATTTTACGGCAACCCTTTCTATACCCAATTGCCCTATTCAGATGTAAACTGATTGCCCTATTCAGATGTCAACTGAATGCCCTATTCAGATGTCAACTGATTGCCCTATTCAGATGTCAACTGAATACCCTATTCAGATGTCAACTGAATGCCCTATCCACTTGGCATTAATACAAGCTTTGTTGAATACACCTTATACTAAGCATTTTGTGATTTTTACTGCCACTACTGCCACCTTTGGATTTATCTTTCTAATATCCAACGTTTTAAGTGGTGGCAGTAGTGGTGGCAGTAGGGTGATAATGGTGGCAGTAGAAGCCGTTTTTTGACCAAAAACACCCTATTTTTGAGCATTTTTCAATCAATTACAGTCATTTTTCCATCAATTTTCGTGTTAAAATCATGTTAATTTAGCAAAGAACCACTATAAACCATTCAAAAATGCACAAAAAAACCACGTTTTTTATAGCTCTCCGTGTCCGTCAAAGCTAACTTAGGGGTAGAGCTGATAAATCAAATGCTGCAATAGGCATTGTCGCCTATTGCAGCATTTGATTTACTATCATAACACTTGCGCGTTAGAACGATTCGTCGTTACCGTCTCCAGGTTCACCTCCGAGACGTGATTCAAGCAGCAGTTTCTGGTGCTCAATCTCATACACCTGAATCTCAGGCTTAATATATTCCTTTTTCATATTCTCTTATTCTTTGATTATTTAATTGACTTCGTCGAACTTCGTTTCTTTATTTTTTTAATTTAAAAACAACTTGTTGTTTTTGATATACACTCCCTTAGCAGCAGGCTTGCTCACCTTGCGTCCCTGCAGGTCGTAGATGCCTTCGGCATTGCTGTTTCTGTGAAGTTCCTCGCTGGAGACAGTGATGCACTCAATGCCTGTGGTCTCGCCATCATCGCCGGGGAAGACGAAGCCGCGGACTGCGGCACCAGCAGGAGCACTCGCTGCCTGTGCGGTTGCAACATTCAGATAAGCCTTGCCAGGAGTGGCTTTGAGCTTCTTGCCGACTGAGGATGCATCAACTTCATTATTCTCATTTTTAACCAAACTGAGATAGAAACCAAGTTTTTCCTTACTGCTAACATTATTATATGTCAGGCGATATAATGTATAACCATCATCGGCTGTGACTGTCTGCTCCTGTGAAGGTGTGGCCACGAGGTCGTTGTCGCCATCTGCGGCAGCAGCCACTGACTCACTTGTATTCATGGCATTCACATACTCGCAGTCGGCTTTCAGCAGCACGCCTTCGCCTTGGGCCACTCTATTGTCGCTGCGCTGGGCCAATGCCAGCGAGGCGTTGTTTACCTTGGCATTATATACCGTGAGGGCCTTGCCTGAAGGCACTGTCAGTTCCACATTAGAAGAGAGATTGCTGAACGTTGCCCAATAGTTCTTACCGTTTTGTCCATCCTGCGCAGCCTTAATTACATTATATGGCGAACCAATCACAGGACAATCGTCCACACCGAGCCTCTGGCTCCAAACACCGTAAGGCGAAGAGCCGTTGAGCAGCCATGCCACCTCGCCGCTCTTGAACTGCGCCGCGGTCTTGCCGCCTTTATTGTTGTCTTCGCTTGCAAGGTAATAGCAGTTGGTAATGGACAGATCAGAATTTCCGCACACGCCGCCGACATATTCATTGCCGCTTACCGTGCCATTGAAATAGCAGTTGGTAATGGACTTGAAAGAAATTCCGCACACGCCGCCGACATATTCATTGCCGCTTACCGCTCCAGTGAATCCGCAGTTGGCAATCGTTCCGTAAGAATATCCGCACACACCGCCTACACTACCCAATCCCGAGATATAAGAATCCTTGATGATCAGGTTCTTCACCGTGGCATTTTCAGACAAATTGGCAAACAAGCCTACGCAACTTCTTATAGGGTCATTAACGTATAATCCCGAGATGGAATGGCCATTGCCATCGAAGGTGCCGGCTGCAGCTTTTCGTCCATAATATGCGATAGGCTGCCATTGCTTTAATCCGCTTGGATCGTCGGCAAGTGTGCCGTCGACTTTCAGCACGCCCTCGTTAATTGTTATATCGGCCGTAAGCACGGCACTTATCTCCGTATTTCCGCTGTTCACCTGCTGCGCAAACCAGTAGAGGTCATCGACGCTGCCAATCTGATATACGCCGTTGGCATCTTTTCCAGCCGGGCGATATGAACCACATGCGGTGCAGACATCGCCATCACCGAAGCTGTGTTCATTTTCTGTTGCTGGCTCCACATTTGAATAGGTGGTGCAACCTTTAGTGGCGAAAACTCGCTGACCGCCAAGCACGGGAAAATCATCCTGGCCTATCGTCTGCCCCCAGTCAATGCCGGTATCGTTAGACGAATCCGTATCGCTCAGTGCATCAAGAAGATATGCCACCTCTCCGCTTTCAAACTGCGCTGTGGTCTTGCCGCAAACATTGATGTAATATTGACAATGACCACCTGATGCCGCTCCTTTAAATTTGTCGCTGTCATAATAGCAATTGATGATTTCGACACAAGAACCACCATTAATGCCGCCAACATTACTCTCGCCTATTACCGTGCCTGTGCTAAAGCAGTTGTAGAAGTAACCACTTTGGCCGACCAATCCGCCAACATTATTACTACCACTTATGGTGCCGGTGTTATAACAGTTATATCCTAATATGCTATAGCCGCCGATGCCGCCGACATTATATATTCCGCTCACATCACCAGTATTATAGCTGGAATAGATATTTGCGGAATAATTACCTATACCACATATCCCTCCGACGTTTAAACCTGTTCCTGTTACATTTCCTTTATTGTAGCAGTTTTTGATATTATCATTCTCCAATCGTCCACACACGCCACCAATAACTCTATATCCAGTAACATTGCCCGTATTGTGGCAATTATATATTTCCCCAGCAATTTTTCCTGAATGAGAACTCTGTCCACATACGCCGCCGATATTGGCATTGCTTCCGCTAATAGCTCCACTGTTGCTGCAGCCTTCAAGCTTGGCAGCATTATTGCCACACACTCCGCCTACATCGCCATTTCCGCTTATTTCGCCCGTGTTGCTGCAATTTCTGATTACTCCGGATTCTAAGTTATGTGTTTGGATGGTGCCAGAGTCATAATAATTTCCTCCGCACATGCCGCCGACCTGACTATCACCATTTACCATGCCGCTATTGCTGCAATCGATGACTAAACCATATTTATTGACGCCGCACACGCCGCCAACGTAACAATGTCCAATCACGGTGCCGCTGTTGCTGCAATTGGTGATAGGGTTGGTCTCTGATTTTCCGCAAATTCCGCCCACATAGTCTTTTCCGCAGAAATAGGAGTCGGCTATGCTGACGTTTTTAATACTGCCGCAGGGGATATAACCATTGTTCATTACGCCTCCTATATATCCGAACAAGCCTACATTGTCGGCTGTGTTATCATTATAATAGAGGCCAGAGATTGTATGCTGTTGTCCGTCAAAGTTGCCTATATAAGGGTATGTGGAGTTTCCGATGGGCGTCCAAGCGATAAAGCCGTTAGTGTCGTCGGCGAGGGTGCCGTCTGGTTTCAGCACGCCTGTGTTGACAGTGATGTCGGCAGTGAGCACGGCATTAATGTCTCTTGTTCCGCTGTTTACCTGCTGGGCAAACCAATATAATTTTGAAAAGTTGTCTATCTGATATACGCCGTTCTCGTCTTGCACGGGCTCTTCGTAATTGCCGCAGTTCGAGCATTTTCCGTCGGTACCATGTGTAAAGTCGTGAGCCACGGCTCCTGTATGATTCGGGTCGTTGGAATAAGACACACAGCCTGTGGTGGCATATACCTTAGAGCCTCCAAAAATAGGATAATCATTTGTATTGATTGTCTGTCCCCATACATTCCGGTCTCCATTTAGCTGATAAGCCACCTCGCCACTCTTAAACTGATCAGTGGTCTTGGCAACGACGTTTGTGATTGTACCACCATCATTTTTTTCGACAGCCACACCTGAGAATATGTCGGAGTTGAAAAAGCAGTTGGTGATTGTGGCTCTGTCAATATATCCGCACACGGCACCGGTATTCGACGAGCCACTGACAGTGCCGACAAAATAGCATGAACTGAGCGAGCCGTTAAACATTTGTCCGCATAAACCGCCAACAAAGTTATTTCCACTTACAGAGCCAAAGAAATAGCAGTCGCTGATTGTGCCTTGATTATTACCGCACAATCCGCCTACATCTTCCCGACCGTTGAAATAGGAATCCACAATGCCCACGTTCTTTATTGTGCCGCCAGAGATATATCCGAACAATCCGACATTATATGTACTCGAACTATTGAAATACAGTCCGCTGATGGTCATGCCGTTGCCGTCGAATGTTCCGGAGTATCTGTTGTTGTAATTGTTTCCGATAGAAGTCCAGCTACTGAATCCGCTTACATCGCCTGCAAGATTTCCGCTTGCGTCAAGCACGCCCGTGTTCACGGTGATACTTGCTGTGAGCTTTGCGCAGGCGGCAGTGTTTTGCGTTACATTACCTGTACACACGCTTGCGTCGCCATTCACCAGCCCAGCAAACCAATACAGCTCTTCTTTACTGCTAATCTGATAAGGACTTGCCTCTGTTCCTCCGCCATTTGCGGGCTTTGTAGGGAAAATAGTATTTTGTGCCCACGCCGTGGAGGGCATCACCATAGCCGCCACGAGCATTAGCGTCGCAGCGAGCCATCTGAATTGATTCATTGTTCTTTTGCTTGTCATATCTTAGATATTTTTTTATTATCATTATTTCAAGTCTAAACGTACGAACGCACAGAACCTTCCGCCAGTGCCATTGTCTTAATTGCATCTTCCCCATAAAGGGTTGGTATTGCCTTGATTGCAGTTGCCATATTATTTAATTTTGTCATCAATTCAGTTTAACTTTGGTGCAAAGGTACAAATTTTCTCTCATATAAGCATTATAATGCTTAGGAATTTATTCTTATTTACAACAGTTTAACGCTTTGAGCCGCCTTTCTAATATTATTTCGGCATTATGTGACAGCTAAATGCCCTGAACTCCGATGAATATCGTCGATAACCCTTCACCCTACATAAATTCAGCGTAAACACCTGAAACACAATAGCTTGACACAATGTAGGGTTGACTTAACCCTTCACAACCCTTCATAACCCTTCATTCTCGTACATAATCATGGTCTTTCAATAAGTATGAAGGGTGAATGAAGGGTTGTGAAGGGTCGGAGCAACCCTACATTACCCTTAATCCTTGAATATCAAATATTTAGACGCGTTTTGTGTAGGGTGTAGGGTGTAAGGCCATATTCTTCCACGCTGGTGGGCTGATGCCTATACTCTATCGGCTTTGCCTGTACCTCCTAACGACTGTGCGAACTCCTTCAAACCAGTGGCGGTCGCCTGTCAAACCGATGGCAGCCGACTGTCATCGGGGTGACATAAGTTACAATTACAACTCATGCGCAGCCCTCTTTTAACTCCAAATGCCCTGGCATTCCGTCTCTTTCCAAATATAAATACTCTTAATCTCTTAAACTCTGTGGTTCAAAATTACTTCCGAAATTGAATTTTTGATTACTCTCTACGCAGGCCGCGGGCGATACGCCCACGCTCCCAGAGGCATCCGCACAAAAAACCCAGGGCGTTGCCCTGGGCTATGTGCTTTTGGGCTTTCAGCCCGATTACATCTTGACGGTCAAGGTATTGCCAATGATTACATCTTGATGGTCAGAGGCTTGCCACTGTATTCTACTGTCTTGCCCTCGGGATTGTCGAGGTTGAGAGGTGTGCCATCCTTTACAAGTACCACATTGAAGCGGCGGGTCTTCAGCATGCCGTCGAACGAACCGCGGCGGGCACCGATGGTGAGGGTCTTCTCGGCATCATTCCACTGGAAGAGAATCTTGGATGACTTGCCCTTCTCGTAGTTGTAGTTGGTGCCCTCATCCTCATAAAGCTCAAACTCGCCGTTGGCTCCTGTATATACATAAAGGTTGATGAGCTCGGGCTTCTTCTCGTCGCTCCACTGAATCTCGGGACCGAAGGGAACAATGGCACCCTCGCGAACAAACACAGGCATCTTCTCGTAAGGAGCAGGCACGCAAACTGTCTGACCGCCAGCATACTTCTTGCCTGTGTAGAGGTCATACCAAGAGCACTGCTTTGGGAAATATACGTCGCGCGAGCGAGCCTTGTAAGTGCCTACAGGACATGCCATGAAGGCGGGACCGAACATCCACTGGTCGCCGATGTTGAGCACCTTGGAGTCGGAGCCGAAGTCCATAACCAAACCACGCAGCATGGTGTAGTCCTTATAGTTGACCCAACCAGCCATTGAATAGAGGTAAGGCATCATGCGATAGCGCAGTTTGTCGTAATAAACAATGGCATTATAGCAAGGATGTCCCTCGGGAGCAAGGTTCCACACCTCACGATAGGGCCACTGACCGTGGGCACGATAGAGAGGAATGAAGCAGCCAAACTGATTCCAGCGGGCATTCAGCTCGCGCCACTCCTTAAGATCCTCATTTTCATAACCAGTCTTATCGAAGAGCTTCTGTGCCTCCACATAACGATTTTCAACACAGAATCCTCCCTGGTCCATTCCCCAGAATGGTACACCTGCCATCGAGAAGTTGAGTCCGGCAGTCATCTGCGCACGCATATCCTCCCAACGAGTTCCTATGTCACCGCTCCATGTAGCAGTAGAGAAACGCTGTTCACCAGCAAATCCGCTACGGGTGAGGAGAAGGACGCGCTTGTTATTATCCACTGAGCGCTGACCGTTGTAAATAGCGTCGGCATTCACTACTGAATAAGCATTGAAATACTCGTCGCTCGTACCCATTGCAGTAGGTCCGCAAAGCAGTTTGCGATACTCAATAGGTGTACAGTCACGCACGTTTGGCTCAGATGCATCCATCCACCAGCAGTCGATACCGAGGGTATATAGATTGTCGTGCATCTGCTGCCAGAAGAGCTTGCGGGCTCCTGCTGAATATGCATCATAGAACGAACCGAGATAACCAGGACCTACCCAGTCGAGGATATTGTCCTTGATGGCCTGCTGATACATCCATCCGTTCTTGTCGAATTCCTTGTAGTTGTCGGTAGAAGCATAATACTTCGGCCAATGCGAAATAAGAATACGGGCATTATTGTCGTGTATATAGTCAACCATACCCTTGGGGTTGGGGAATCTCTTAAGGTCGAACTTAAAGCTACCCCACTTATCCTGCTCCCAATAGAGCCAATCCTGTACCATCACATCCACAGGAATCTGACGCTTGCGGAACTCACCGAGAACACTTTCCACCTCTTCCTGGGTGTTGTATTTCTCGCGGCTCTGCCAGAATCCGAGAGTCCACTTCGGCATTACCTGTGCGCGACCAGTGAGGAAACGATAACCCTTGATTACATCGTCATAGTTCTTTCCAGCAATGAAGTAGTAGTCCATCTCCTTGTCCATCTCAGCCCAGATAGACACCCTACCCTGCTCTTCCTCAGTCTGCGGTGTGGCTGCACGGAGTCCGCAGTAAGCCACGCCACCGTCGGGTTGCCATTCCACTCGCAATGGAGTGCGCTCGCCCTTCTTGAGGTCAACCTCAAACTTATATGCATTGGGGTTCCATGCCGTGCGCCAGCGCTCAGGCACTACCAATCGGCCACCCATATACACTTTCACATATCCCGAATAATAGAGGATGAAGCGATACTTGGCAGTTGTGGGAGCCTCAATCTCGCCCTGATATACGACATTCGACTTGCCGAGGTTGATGTTCTGAGGCAACTGTCCGACAACGCCCGAATGCTCATAATAAAGCGAATCCTCGCGACGCTCGATAATCTTGCCGCTCTCCTCGGTATATGTGCCTGTGAGCGAGCCCTGACGACCGTTCTTGTCATATAGTTTGAAAGCACGGTGAAGCTGCTGGTAGTTGTTGGGATTACCCCAACGTCCATAGGAATAAGAATCCCAGAGAATACCGTAGTTCTTGTTGCTGACCACGAAGGGGATTGCCACCTTGGTATTATATTGGAACAGCTCCTCGTTGCGTCCCTTGTAGTTCATCTCCTCCGACTGGTGCTGACCCAAACCGTAGAAAGCCTCGTCGGCATCACTCTCGAAGAGGGCATGCCATGAATATCCCGTACGATCCTCAAGCGAGAGCTTGTTGAGGTCGGTCTTCTTGCCCCAGTTCACCTCGTCGGGCGATGTGGGTCGGTAGTTCTCGGGGAGTTCTGTCTGATTGGAAACATACTTGGTGAATGTCTTGCTGCCGTCAGCCTCCTGCAGGAGCACCTTGCCAGTGGTCTTGTCGATGAAGGTGAGTTTGCCGCTTTGCTTCTCTACCTTGGCGATGAGGGCGGCAGTCTCAACAGTCACCATGCGGTCGTCCTCCTTGACGTCGGCAGTATATTTGCCTTCGCGGTTGACCACCACAAGACTCTTGCGCTTCTGCGGGATGGCATCTTCGGGAGTAGCCTCCACACGGATGATGTTATCGCTGACGATGGTCAGCCTAACTGTTTTAGCCTGTTTGGGGTTTGCGGGCAGAGAGAGCGTGATGCACCTACCCTGCTTCTGATAGCCTGCTGCCCATAGCGACACGGGAGCCATAACGGCTCCGGCGAGCACTGTTGATGCAAGCATCATTCGTAGATTGAAAATCTTCATACCTAATGTTATTAATTATTTTTAATTTATTACTGCTGCAAAGTTACGCTTTTCTCCCGAGAAACGCAAACTTTTATGTTATATCTCTATGCACAAAATGTTATTTCTCGTCAGATTCTTGTAATTTATACTGTGATGGCAACATTCCATACTTATCCTTGAAGTATTTGGAGAAGTAGCGAGGATTGTTGATACCCACCTTGTAGCTCACCTCACTCACCGTGAGCTGGCTCAGGCGAAGCAATCGCTCAGCATGGCGAAGGCGTATGTCGCGGATAAACTCCGAGGGAGTCTGACCTGTGATAGCAGTGAGTCGCTTATACAGATGAACCCTCGACATGTTGAGAGCCTCGCTCATCGTCTCTACAGTGATGTCGCCATTGGAGATATTGCTCTCCACGTATGCCGTAGCCTTATCCACGAGTTGCTGATCAACACTGGTGATCTCGGTCTCAGTGATCTTGGGCACAATAAGTTCCTTCTTCTCCTTGTTCTCCATGTGCTCGGTCATCTTGATGAATACACCGTCGAGAGTCTCGCGCAGTTCGTGCATCTGCTGATAGCGTTGCTCGTCGTTCTCGTTCTTCATCATTTCTTCAAGATATACAAACGCCTTCTCGAAGGGCTGGCGCAACTCCTCGTTGACACCCGAATACACCTCATACTTGATGTTCGACTGCTGACGCTCGGTCTCCTTCTGCATCTTCATGCGCTCGAAGTTGAGCTTCTTCTTTTCATGACGCGTCCACAAATAGAGCACGAGCAAGGCAATGAGAATATATAAGGCATAAGCCCACCATGTGGCATAGAAAGGCGGTTCGACTACAATCTGCAGTCGGCTTTCCTTGGCTTTATCGTCGTCGTCACCTACAAGTTTGACCACGAGGGTGTATGTGCCCGAGGGCAGTCCGGTGAACGATATATTCGGGTCGTTGGGCTCTGTGGTTATCCAGTTGTCGCTCAGTCCCTCCAGTCGATATGTGAACTGCACGTTGTTGTCGGCAAGTCCCTGGTTTGTACCCATCTGTATGGTAAACTGGCTCTCGTCGCTCTTCAGCACGAGTCGGCGTGACTTTTCGAGCGACTCGTGCAACACAATGCGGCCGTCATATACAGTGCCGATGCCAATCTCCTTGTCAAAGAGCATCAATCCGGCAAATACGGGCATACCACGCTTTATATTGCTTCGCAACTTACTCGGCGAGATAACATCCACACCACTGGCTCCGCCGAGGAGGATGTTGCCATCGTGAGTGAGACACATCGAACGCTTGTTGTGGGGACCTGGCAGCAGACCGTCCAGCTGGGAGTAGTTGACCACATCGAAGGTCCACTCACCGTCCTTCTTGTCAACTATCACATGAGCAAGTCCAAACTCTGTGGCTACCCACATGTTATTCCTGCGGTCCTCAATCACACCGCAGATATCAGAACTTTCAAGACCGTTCTTCTCGTCGAGCTGCAACACATTGCCGCTCTCGGTGTTATATACCGTAAGTCCCGAAGGCGAGGCATACCACACAAGCCCGCGACTGTCCATAATCACTTGGGTGGAAGAGGAAGCCGGCACAAAACCTCGCAACGAGTCGGACGGGATGGACATATTCACCACCTTGTTTATTTTAGGGTCGATGACGGAATAGAAATCAGATGTTCCCACAACAATCCATCCGTTGTCGGCCATCTGCATCGACGACACATAGTCACTCGACACATTCTTATTTTCGGAATTGAATGTAGAGAACTTACCGGTCTTCGACGTGTATTTCTGCACACCCGTTCCGAGGGTACCTATCCACACATTTCCGTCGCGGTCTTCTGCCAGTCCCCATATATTCTTGTTGATAATACCGTCGAGAGAGGGCATATAGGTGGTGACAGCACCATTGACGATATGCGACAGACCGCCATTGTATGTACCTGCCCAAACCGAACCGTCGGATGCACTGAGCACGCATACCATGATGTCCGACATTAATTTGCTGTTCTTCGTATTATATACCTTCTGCTCTTTTGTCTTGGGATTAAAACAGATGATACCCTTGTCGTTGGTGCCAAGCCAGTAGTTGCCATTTTGGTCTTCGGAAATGCAGTTGACCACTCCAAGCTGATAGTGGTCGAAGATGGAAGGAGTGCGTGTGCACTGGCTCACGCCACCTTGCATACCGCATATCCACACACTGCCGTCGTTGGTGGCACAGAGGCGGATGAGAGTGTTGTTGGGCACTGTGGTTCGGTCGTCGCGCTCATTATGGAACTGGCTCACGGTCTTGGTCTCGTAATCACAGATGACAAGTCCGTCATGGTCAGTGGCAAACCACAATTCTCGAGTGCCTACGAAATGTACATCCCATAACGACATGTCCTTTGGGAAATCGCTGAATCCGTCGGCCCTGAGCATATCATCCACCGAATTGTACCATTTCTTGCAATCCTGACGATACACCCATCTGCCCGCCGGACTCACCACCCAATAGTCTCCCTTGGGACTAAGCCAAATCTTATAATTATCTTTTACTGATGTTATATGCTTGCGCACATAGTGTGTGCCCCAGTCTATCTTGCCCGTCTCGGAGTTCAGACAGATGATGTCACCGGAATTGAATATCACCACGGCACTCTTGCCAAGGTCAGCCATCGACGATACATTCACGTCATTACGAATGGCGAGCTTCTCCAAGTCAAGGGCATATTTCTTCACTCTGCCCGTGTGGGGATTATAGCAATAGAAGTCGCCATTGTAGGGTTTCACCCATATATTCTTGCGCGAGTCGATATGAATATACTCGGGATTGCCAGGAATGTTGTGCTTCTGCATCCACGCAGCCACATCATAGTCGAAAATCTCGGTGTCGGGATTAAAGATACAATAGTGCACACTCTGTCGTATCCATATCATACCGTCGGCATCCTCGTAGAGGTCGTCGTAGAAATCAAACTTGAGCGACTTGTTGGCTGAGGTTTTGGAATAGAATGAGCGCACGCGGAATCCATCAAATCGATTGAGACCATACTGTGTGCCTATCCACACATATCCGCGTGAGTCCTTCAACACACAGTTAGCTTGTGAGTTGGAGAGACCATTACGGGTGTCAATCCGTCGGAATTTCAACTCTGAAAGATTAGAGGCAATGGTTGACATTGTTAAGAATGACAGGAGTGCTACCATCCAGACCATTCTAAGATATAGGCAGTTTCTCTTCATAATCATTTTAATTAGGTATCTATTTTGCCGACAAAGTTACAAAACATTTTCGTTATAACCAAATCTTTTACACCTTTTAATACAAAAAAAACCTCTCTGCCCATAAAAAAGCAGAGAGGCCAAACCAAAATGTTACCTAATTACCGATAACAGAACAGAGTTATTTCCATGTTGAAGCCTTCACGCCCTCGGTGATACCGTCATAAGCAGGCTGATTGAAAATAGTTTTATTTGAGCGGTCGAGGATTGTCATTGTACCCTTAGTACCACCACGGTTGGTGTAGTTGATGTCCCATGCCATTGGTATCACACCATTGTTGATTGACTGAGCAGTAACCTCCTTA
>JALFCW010000075.1 GCA_022771625.1 Prevotella sp. | reverse complement strand
AGCAAATACTACTCCAAGTATGGATACTGCGGCAGGTCGGAGATCTCTACCTATAACATCAAGGGAGAAGGAGAAGACAAAGACCGCAAGGAATACTTGGGAACGCTACAATATGTGGTCAAACTATACTGCAAGAAGGGGGCTGACTGGGGAGAATTTCCCATTGCCAAAGTCTATGTGTCTGACAAGGCAGGAAAGGCATGGATGATAATGTTCGGCAACGACAATATGATGTTCCCGTACTGGAATTTTCCAGAGATATTCAAATAGCGGGCATGCACACGGAGACATAGTACATCCCTACGCCCGCCCAAGACGCCAAAGAGCCGGTGGAGAATAGTTCTCTACCGGCTCTTTGTATCTATAGTCCGAGAGGCAGTGGCGCGCTCTTAGAATTCGGCTGTCTTGGGAGTACGTGGGAAAGGTATCACGTCGCGGATGTTCTGCATACCGGTCACGAAGAGGATAAGGCGCTCAAAGCCGAGGCCGAAACCACCGTGGGGGCAGCTTCCATACTTGCGGGTGTCGAGATACCACCACATATCCTTCATAGGGATGTTGCGGCGCTCAATCTCCGACATCAGTTTGTCATAGCTCTCCTCACGCACACTACCACCGATGATCTCACCAATCTGTGGGAACAACACGTCGGTGCCTTGTACAGTCTTGTCGTCATCGTTGATCTTCATATAGAAGGCCTTGATGTCCTTGGGGTAGTCAATCATGATGACTGGCTTCTTGAAGTGCTCCTCAACGAGATAACGCTCGTGCTCGCTGGCGAGGTCCATACCCCAGCTTACGGGGAATTCAAACTTCTTGCCGTTCTTCACTGCTTCCTCAAGAATCTTGATACCCTCAGTGTAGGGCAGACGGATGAAGTCGGTCTTAACCACTGACTGCAGACGCTCGAGCAAGGTCTTGTCGATCATCTTATTGAGGAACTCAAGGTCGTCCTTGCAGTTGTCGAGAGCCCAGTTCACGCAATACTTGATAAAGTCTTCCTCAAGGTCCATCAGGTCGTTGAGGTCGATGAATGCCACCTCCGGTTCAATCATCCAGAACTCGGCGAGGTGACGCGGAGTATTGGAGTTCTCGGCGCGGAATGTAGGTCCGAATGTATAGATGGCACCCAAGGCAGTTGCTCCGAGTTCGCCTTCAAGCTGTCCGCTCACTGTAAGTGATGTCTGCTTGCCGAAGAAGTCGTCGTCATAGATAATCTTTCCTTCCTCGTCCTTCTTGAGGTCGTAGAGGTTCTTTGTTGTCACCTGGAACATCTGACCGGCACCCTCGCAGTCGCTTGCAGTGATAAGCGGAGTGTGGAAATAGAAGAATCCATGCTCGTGGAAATACTGATGGATAGCGATAGCCATGTTGTGGCGTATGCGCATCACGGCTCCAAAAGTATTTGTGCGCAAGCGCAGATGAGCATGCTGGCGCATATATTCGAAGCTCTGACCCTTCTTCTGCATGGGGTAGTCGTTGCCACAAAGACCATAAACCTCAATCTCGCGGCACTGAAGTTCTACTGTCTGACCGGCACCCTGGCTCTCCACCAGTTCACCATTGACGTTGATGCATGAACCAGTTGTAATCTGCTTGAGCAGTTCGGCATCAAACTTGGTTGGGTCAACCACCACTTGTATGTTCTTGATGGTAGAACCATCATTGAGGGCAATGAAATCCACCGCCTTGCTAGAGCGGTGAGTCCTTACCCATCCCCTCACGTTTACTATCTGTCCGTAGTCGGTGCGCTTGAGCGCATCCACTACCTTTGTTCTTTTTATTGTCTGCATTGCTCTTTATTTTTTATATTTAGGGATTCCTCATTTACTCAAAGGCTCCCATTCTCAGACGGTCAACTTCCTCCTCGGTGAGGTAACGCCAATCGCCACGGCGAAGGTTCTTCTTGGTAAGTCCGGCAAACTGTACGCGGTCGAGCTTAGTGACACGATAACCGAGACTCTCGAAAATACGGCGCACAATACGATTCTTACCGCTGTGGATCTCTATGCCCACCTGCTTCTTGTCCTTCTCGTCAGCATATTCGCATGCGTCAGCCTGGATTTCGCCATCTTCAAGTTGGATGCCGTCGCGAATCTGCTGGATGTCATGTGCAGTGACGTTCTTGTCGAGATATACGTGATAAATCTTCTTCTTGAGGAACTTAGGATGAGTGAGCTTAGAAGCCATGTCTCCATCGTTGGTGAGAAGCAGTACACCTGTAGTGTTGCGGTCGAGACGACCTACAGGGTAGATGCGCTCGCGGCATGCATTCTTCACGAGATCCATAACAGTCTTGCGCTGCTGTGGGTCGTCGCTTGTTGTCACATAGTCCTTCGGTTTGTTGAGAAGTACATATACCTTCTTCTCGATGCTTACTGGCTGGTCGTGGAACTTCACCTCGTCGGTGCGCAGCACCTTGGTTCCGAGTTCGGTAACCACCTCACCATTAACGGTGATCACTCCTGCCTGTATGTATTCGTCAGCCTCCCTACGGCTGCATATACCTGCATTTGCAAGATACTTGTTGAGGCGGATCGGCTCATTGGGATCGTAGTTTTCCTCCTTGTACTCGATACGCTTTTTCATGCTGTACTTGGCATTTGGGTCATAGCCTGGAGTGTGAGGACGGAATCCTCCGCGCTGCTGTCCATAGCCACCACGACCGCCTTGCTGGTAGCCACCGCGCTGCTGATAACCACCGCGCTGAGCCTGAGGATTGAATCCTCCATCCTGCTGCTGACCGTAGCCACCGCGCTGCTGTCCATATCCACCGCGCTGCTGCTGTCCATATCCGCCACGACCACCTTGCTGGTAGCCACCGCGTTGCTGCTGTCCATATCCACCGCGCTGCTGACCGTAGCCGCCGCGCTGCTGAGACTGAGGATTATATCCTCCCTCGTTATTATATCGTGGACGATACGACGGGCGCTGCTGTGCACCTGCCTGCAGTCCCGCTCCGAATCCTTCGGGACGGAATCCGCCTTCGTCCTTGTTTGTTCTGTCATAAGGTGATGTTGTACGTGGACGCTGTCCGGTGTTGATACGTGGACGTGGTGAGCGTCCTGGTGTACGATAGTTCTGATAACCGCCCGGACGGCTTGCTGACTGATAGCCCTCACGGCTTTCATTTTTCTGTTCTGCAGAGAAATTCTCTGTCTTCTTTTCGTTCTCTTCCATAATAATGAGTCTTTTAATGATAATCCTAAAATCTAAAAATCAAAAATCTATAATCTAAAAAATGTCTTTATTAATAATGTTTTGTTTCTTATTATAATAGTAGTATTTTATATGATTGAGTTAAAAAATGCCTGTGTAGTTGTGGGGAGTGATGCTCATGAGCTCTGCCTTCACACTGTCGCTCACGTCGAGTCCCTTCACAAATTCGTGGATTGTCTGTTCGTCCATCTTCTTGTTGGTGCGGGTGAGAGCCTTCAGAGCCTCGTAGGGATGAGGATAAGCCTCGCGACGCAGAATAGTCTGTATGGCCTCTGCCACCACAGCCCAAGTGTTGTCGAGGTCGGCGGCAATCTTCTCCTCGTTAAGGATGAGTTTGCGCAAACCCTTGAGTGTGCTTTGGAATGCGATGAGACTATGTCCCATTGGTACACCCACATTTCGAAGCACGGTGGAGTCGGTAAGGTCACGCTGAAGTCGGCTCACTGGCAGTTTCTGTGCCAAGAACTGTAGTATGGCATTGGCAATGCCGAGGTTGCCTTCGCTGTTCTCATAGTCGATAGGGTTGACCTTGTGGGGCATAGCACTCGAACCGACCTCTCCAGCCTTTATCTTCTGCTTGAAATAATCCATTGAGATATACATCCAGAAATCGCGGTCGAGGTCGATGACGATAGTGTTGATACGTCGCATGGCGTCGAAAGCCGCACCAAGCCAGTCGTAATTGCTTATCTGGGTGGTGTATTGCTCGCGCTGAAGTCCGAGCTTCTCGCTGACAAACTTATTGCCGAATTCGCGCCAGTCGTATTCTGGATAAGCCACGTGGTGGGCGTTGTAGTTGCCAGTCGCACCTCCAAACTTAGCCGTCATGGGCACCTGCTTGAGGCTTTCCAACTGCTGCTCAAGACGATATACATACACCATCACCTCCTTGCCCAAGCGAGTGGGCGAGGCGGGTTGTCCGTGGGTCTTTGCCAGCATAGGCACGTCCTTCCATTCCTCGGCAAATGAGCGAAGCTGGGCTATCAGCTCCTCAACGAGGGGATAGTATGCCTCTTCCAGCGCCTCCTTGATAGAAAGGGGTACACTGGTATTATTAATGTCCTGTGAAGTCAATCCGAAATGTATAAACTCCTTGTAATCGTCGAGACCTCCAATCTTGTCAAGTTCCTCCTTGATAAAATATTCCACAGCCTTAACATCGTGGTTGGTGGTCTGCTCAATGGTCTTTACCCTCTGAGCATCGGCCTGACTGAAGTTGCGATATATGTTTCTAAGTGTTTCAAACAGACTTTGGTCGAATCCCTTCAACTGTGGTAACGGCAGTTCGCAGAGTGTGATAAAATACTCTATCTCAACTCTCACTCTATACCTGATGAGTGCATACTCTGAAAAATATTCTGCCAGTTTCTCTGTCTTGCCTCTGTATCGTCCGTCTATCGGCGAAATTGCTGTAAGTGCATCTAATTCCATGTCCTCTATGTAATCAAATATCCTTATTAAAATATTATTATGTGTATTTTTTCTCAATTCGGGTACAAAGGTAAGCATTATTTTTTAATTTCCAAGCATTTTTGCGATAAATTTGTGTTTTAGAGCAAAAATAATTGATATAAAAAAACCTGCAACACAACTAAAGTCATGCTACAGGAATAACGAAAGGAGGAGGTGGGCGCTGAGGGATTCGAACCCCCGACCCTCTGCTTGTAAGGCAGACGCTCTGAACCAACTGAGCTAAGCGCCCTCATTTCTTATTTGCGGGTGCAAAGGTACTACAAATTTTTGATTCTACCAAATATTTTCGGATTTTTTTTCAGAAAAAGATACATTTTCTTAAAAAACACGCGTTTTTTTTGTTTTTCTCCCCTAAAATCACTACCTTTGCGGTTGATAAACATAAAAAAGGACATAGATATGAAATATGCAATCATCGGCACTGGTGCCATCGGAGGCTACTATGGTGCAAAACTCTCAAAGGGTGGGGCAGAGGTGCATTTCTTGCTTCATTCCGACTATGAATACGTTAAGGAGCATGGATTACAGGTGAATTCATGCGACGGTTCGTTTCATCTCGACAATCTGAATGTATATCGTTCCACAGCCGATATGCCACAGTGCGACGTGGTGATAGTGGCACTCAAGACCACCAACAACCATCTGCTCGCCCAATTATTGCCGCCGTTGCTTAAGGACGACTCTATGGTGCTGCTTATCCAAAACGGGATTGGGGTTGAAGCCTCTGTTGAAATGATGTTTCCTGGTGTGCAACTCGCTGCTGGTCTGGCATTCATCTGTTCGGCAAAGACCCAACCGGGTGTTGTCAACCATCAGTGCTATGGTAATATAAATATAGGTAATTATTCGTGTCGTGATGCTGCCCGTTATGCTGCAATGCTCGACGATATGCGCAATGCTGGTATAGGAGTGGCTGACGTTGAATACCGGCAGGCGAGATGGAAGAAGGCTGTGTGGAACATGCCGTTTAATGGTATGACTGTTGCTCTTGACACCCAAACCGACCGTCTGCTCTCCTGTCCTTCAACCCTCAGTCTTGTCAAGGCGCAGATGATGGAGGTGATAGGTGCTGCCAATGCCCTCGGGGTGGAGGGACTTGACGAGTCGTTCGCCGACAAGATGATACGCAACACACAAGTGATGGTGCCTTATTCGCCAAGTATGAAACTCGATTATGACTTCCATCGCCCTATGGAGATAGAGTTTTTATATACCCGTCCTATTGCCGAGGCACGTGCTGTAGGATATGAGATGCCTCGACTCGCAATGCTCGAGTCATTGCTCAGATACAAAGAAGAATCCCCATCGGCATAACGCCAATGGGGATTTTCCACTTCTTCTTATTATATTATTATTTCAGTTATAATAATTATTGGGCTGACTTATACCAATCTGTATTTGTAGCACCATTGCTTGTTACCCAGCCACTGTATCCACTGTACAGTTTGTCGATAGGCATACTCTCGTTATTGGGGTCAAGCATTGGACTCAGATCCTCATCGGTGGCTCCTGCAAGGAAGAATGCGAATGGATAGTTTCCTTTGCGCACGTAGTAGATATCCTTTTCAGGCTGTGAGCAGTCATCACCTGTATTGAATAAACCTGTGTCCACTTTAGATGTAGGCTTATATCCAGTGAGGTGTACCTCCCACCATGCTACTTTGTCATCTGCGTCTTTTGCACGGAAGATAAACGGTTCGGCTTCGATGGTCTGCTTTTCTACTGGTGACTTTTCTGCGTGAATCACCTTCACCTTATACTCAGCACCCTTATTGTTGTTAACGTCGTTGGCAAGAACAACAACTTTGTCATTGGTATCGTAAGTTGTGTTCAACACACTGAACTCCTCTGCATCTGCTGACTTCACGTAGAACTCGAGTTTGTCGGTTGCGCTCACTCCGTCAAGACGCACTGCCAATCCGCTTACAAGTGTGGCATAGTTACCGTAGGTCTTGAAGGTGTATGACTCCTCATAAATATTGTTCTTGCTGTCAATAAGCTTAGTGTATGTTGACTTTGTCATAACGTCGTTCATGTCATAGTCTCCCTTTGCAGGCCACAGGTCTTCGAAGGCGTAGATACCCTTGAGTTCGTTTACCTCCACCTTGGGGTCAACATCTGGAATCTTGTCGATGGTGGCACGGGTAGTAAGGGTGAATACTACGTCACTGAAGTTGTTGTCGTCGGTGTTGTCCTCAAACGAAACCATCACGTAATCCTTGTTTGTATCCTTGTCCTTATACTTATATACGGCAGTACGTGGTACATCGAAAATTTTTCCATTTCTATCCACGCTAAGGCCTGAAGAGGTGGCAGAGCGGACTCTATAGTTGGAACCACAATTCTTAATTCTGTTTGACCATGCATTAGTGGCAAGTACAAAACCGATGCGGTATCCTGCGGGGAACTTGTATGTTGCGCCCTCCTTACTGCCAGAGGCGATGTTAGGATAATACTTCAGTTTTACGCAGCTGCCAGTGAAGACGCCTTTTGTTGATTCTCCGTTATATGTTTTTGTCTTAAATCCATCTTGTGTATTCGGGAATACGAGTACGACATTTGCCTGGTCAAGTGATGCAGGTTTTTGACCATCGCGGTAAACATAGTAACCCAAACTGCTATTCCAGCAAGTGCTTCCGCCAAGGAAATTGATAGCTATTTCTCCCTCTTTGGTGATAAGCATATCGTATTCACTTCTCAGCTCTTGCGGACATTCCTTCTGATTAACGTTAATGACAGCCTGATGAACCTCATAAAGTTTTCCTGCAAGTTGTTTGCCCAAGTAAAGGTCTTCATCTTTCTTGTCGTTATTTCCAATAAGACTTTTCTTGTCAAGCATACCCTGGGTGTTGTATGTCACGAGCCAGTCTTTCCAATTACCATCGTTATATTCTGCAGGCCTTGTCTTGCCAGCTACCATATAACTATAGTTATTATTTCCTGATTGGTGATTGAATATCCAATCAAACCAATCGTCGAGGTCTATGTCAGTAATAAAGGCTCCCCATGTATTTTCTTCAGTAGCACGGGTGGCAGCCTGTGAGGCATAGTTTTTCTCAGCGACATTTATCTGACTGCCATTAACCTCAGCCTCCATTATGCGGGTTGAGAACATAGCGGGAGTATAGACATACACCTTTTTCAGATAAGAAGGCAATGAAAGAGAAGCGCTGAACGTACCGTCCTTAGAGGTCCATCCAGAGTAAAGAGGTTGAATGCCATCCTTAAGTACATAGGCATTTTCTACCCACGAGCCAGGTTCCTGGTCGTAGATACTGAAAAACACACCTGCCTCCAAGTTTACGGAGTACTCAATGTTAACAGCCACTTGATTGTTGACGGTAGAGAAATCAAAATGATTGTACTCTTTTTCGTCTTGTCCAGGTTGTGGACCAAAAGCACTATGGTCTGCGCATCCTGATAAAGCTAACAATGCAGTGGCAACTGCAATTAAACTACTTTTTTTCATAATACTTTTTTTATTTCTATACGTTTTAAATAATTCCTAATTATAAGTTACCCAAAAGCCTGATATTGTGTTGTAAATCAGTGTTTTGTGTTAACTTTAATATTGTCGTTTTATTATGTTTTCGCGCACAAAGTTATATAATAATCCTCAATTTTGTATAAAAAGCATATATTTTTTATGTTTTTTTAAGAATAAAGAGAGCCATACAACCCATAATAACAGGTTGTATGGCATTATTAATAATATAAGTATTAATTACTTATACCAATCCTTGTCCTTTTTACCGTTGCTTTCTACCCATGACTTGTACTTTGGATATACTTCGTCTTCGTCGATAGCTCTTGTCTCATTGTCAGCGTCAAACAACTTCGTCATGTCGCTCTCTGTGGCACCTTTGAGGAAGATTCCGAATGGATAGTTTCCTTTGCGCACGTAGTAGATATCCTTGTCGGGCTGCGAAGCATCGTCCTCAGTATTAAAGAATGACCTGTCTGCCACATTTGTAGGAGCTTCCTGAGCGATATGTATCTCAAGTCGCTTGCTATCCACGTCACGATAGATGAAAGGTTTGATAGTCACCTTCTTCTCCTTATAGAGAGCACCTAAAGCTTCGTCATGCTTCACGTTGAACATATATTCTGTGCCAATATTGCTCCTTGCATTGTCGGTCAGGTAGATGATGTTGTTTCTTGTGTCACGCTCGAAGGTGGCTGCTGTGAACTCTGTTTCACCTGGTTTCTTCACGAAGAACTCAATCTGGTCGGTGGCTTTCAATCCCTCAACCTTCACTGCCACTCCGCTCTTGAGTTTCTCAGCCTTGGCGGCATTGGTGTAGGTCTTGAAGGTGTAACCCTCTTCATAGATGGCGTTGTTGGCAGTGGAATATACCTTTGTGTATGTTGCATTGAAGATGACATCGTTCAAGTCGTAGTCACCCTTCGAAGGCCACTGGTCCTCGAAGATATAGAAACCAACGTTCTCTGTTGTTTTTCTGAATTCGTACTTAGGATCAGGAGTCTCTCCAGGGGCATCCACTGGGTTGGTCTGGAATGTCATCACGAGGTCGCTGTAGTTGTGGTCGTAGTCGTTGTCATCCTCGAATGACACAAGCACCTGTCCGTCGATGTTATACACAGCACTCATTGGCTTGCTGTATGCCTTGCCGAGATAATCCTTGCTCATGTCGGCAGATGTGGCGGAACGCTGCTTTCTGTCGTGTGTCCAGTTTGCGAATCTTTTCGACCAGGCGTTAGCAGCCAGTACAAATCCGATGCGATAGTTGGCGGGGAAGATGTCTGTAGCACCGCTCTTGTCGCCGTTGTTGGCGATGTTGGGATAATACTTCAGTTTCACGCAGTCACCATTGCTGATACCTGCCGAAGCTGCAGAGCCTCTGTACGTTCCGTTTTGGGTGTTGGGGAAGAGAAGGATAACATTTGCCTCGTCCAATGATGCGGGCTTCTGTCCTTCTGGATAATAGTAGTAACCCATACTGCTGTTCCAACATGTGTTTCCGCTAATGATTGTCACAGCAACTTCAGCTGGTTTGGTGATGGTGATATCTGCCTGCTTTATATAATCCTCAGGGAACGAAGTCCTGTCAATAGGGAATATGGCGAGGTGGGTCTGCAGATAACTATCCAGTTTGTCCTGAGGGATAAGTGGAAGATTTTCCTCCCCCTTGAATAATTCACTGAGGCGTCCGTTTGCGTCATAATCCACGTCGCTGTCATACCATCGCTTTTCCGAGGCATAGCTACTGAGATTATTAGGTATCTCGTTTGTAGGGCAAACCATATAGCTCTTTTGGCCTCCAGTTGCAACCCTTGTCAGAGCACGGGCAGAATACTCCTTGTTGTCAACGAATGTGGCGGTGTTGCCCTCCATGGTTGTCTCAAGTATAGGGGTGGCGATGAAATACGGTGTGTAAGCATAGAGCTTAGATACGTATGAAGGCAGTGAGATATTTGACTTAAACTGTCCGTTCTCGTCGGTGAATCCCGAATAGATAGGCAATACACCCTCTTTCTTGTAGTATTTACCATTGTCAGCCCATTCTCCTGGTTCTTCGTCAAAAAGTTCAAAGTAGATGTTGGTCTTTACGTCAGCATTGTACGACAAGTTGACGTTAGACTGTGAGTTCTCTGTCGAGAAGTTGAATGTGTTGTACTCCTTCTCAACCAATTCCGGCTTCTCTGGTTCCGGACCAATGTAGTCGCCTGAGTTGGATGAACATCCAGCAAGCAGGACAGCGACTGATGCGATGGTTAAATGTTGGAAACGCATAATTACTAATAATTTATTGGTTTAACCTAATACGTTATTTTTTTTCGCTGCAAATTTACTTCATTTTCATTTATGTAGCAACTGAGAGTATTAAAAACAAACTGAATATTCTGCACAATCGTTTGCACAACTAGTGTTTTAAACAGCCTGTTACAGCTCTCATGTTTTCGGGTGCAAAATTAGGCAATAATCTCCAAAGTTGTATAATTATTGCCTAATTTTTAAGTTTTTTTTGTATTTCATTGACTTCGTCGATGGCTGGCTTCACCTCAGCATAGCTCGAGCGAGCTCAGCTCTGCGTTCGGTTTGCGCAGCCATTCTTCATTTCCATATCCCTGCGGCTTTTGCTCTTGGTGACGAATCTCACACCGAAGAACACGAGCACTACTGCAATGGCATGAGCGGGTTTGAAGATACCTAAGCCAGTTAGCACACTCACCACCACTGCCACCATCGGTTGCACATAGTTATATACACTCACTACCGTGGGGCGGAGTGTCTGTTGGGCATTCATCGTCAAGATATAGCATACGTAGGTGCAGATGAACACCACAAAGGCCGTCTCAAGCCATGTTGATACGGGAACATTCGGAAAGTCAATAGCCGCCACATGTTGGAATGTGAATGGTAATATATATAAGGTGGCGAATGTGAACATCCACTTGTTGACGGTGAACACCGAGTATTTTCTTACGAGAGGATTAAAGAGCGATAGATATAGCGCAAAGGACAGTTGGGCGCACAAGCAAAGGATGTCACCCCGTATGTCACCCACTTTGTCGCTCGATGCCGTGGCGCTCGATAAGATGAGGATGATAGCTCCCGAGAATCCGAGCAATACGCCACCCACCTTCTTCGCCGTAAGCGGTTCCTTCAGTATTAGTGCCGACAGGAGCATGGCAAAGATGGGCATCGACGTGGTGACGATGCTGGCATTGATGGGGGAGGTTATACTCAGACCGATGGTAAAGCCGCATTGGTTGAGTGTCAATCCGAACAGACCGGCAAGACCGAGGCGGAAGACATCCTTCACAGGAACATGTTCGCGTTTCACAAATAAGGATGTTATCCAAAAGAGTATGGCAGCACCTGCCACTCGGAATGTAACCATGTCAATTCCTGTCACTCCGTGGGTCATGGCGTCTTTGCCCAATGGAGCCATTAATCCCCAGAAGGCACATGCCAAAAACATGCTCAAATGAGCCAAAAGTGGTCTTTTGTTATCCATTTTTTCTTCTTTTAATCTTTTTTCGGGTGCAAAGTTACTCATTATTCGGGAATTATTGCTATATTTGCGTCGAAAAAACATAAAAATCTTGAAGCCTATGCAGAAATATGCCGATTATATTGAGCAGATAGAGATAGATTCTCTATGGAGCGGTACGAAGCACATCGTGTGGAATCTCGACCCGCGGGTGAACATCCTCAGCGGTATCAACGGTGTGGGAAAGAGTACTATATTAAATAAGGTGGTAAGGGGATTGGTGCAAGGAGGTGAGTTTCCGAGCCACACGCTCAAGGGCGTACGTCTTAAGGTGGTGCCCGAGGATGCACGTTGGATTCGCTACGACCTTATCCGTAGTATGGATCGTCCGCTTATCAGTAGTGAGACGGTAAACAAAATTGTGGATGCCTCGGTAGTCACCGAACTCGACTGGCAGCTCTACCAGCTTCAGCGTAAGTATCTCGACTATCAGGTGAACATCGGCAACCGTATCATTGATGTGTTGCAGAGTGGAGACCCCGATGCAGCCGCCAAGGCACAGAAGATTTCCGAACCGAAGAAGAAGTTTCAGGACATGCTCGACCGACTCTTTGCCGAGACGGGCAAGCGTCTGATACGCACCAAGAACGAGATTGCCTTCACTCAGATTGGCGAGATGCTCATGCCCTATCAGTTGTCGAGTGGTGAAAAGCAGATGCTTGCCATCCTTCTCACCGTGCTTATCGAGGACAACCAGCACTATGTGCTCTTTATGGACGAACCAGAGGTGAGCCTTCACATCGACTGGCAGAAGAATCTCATCGAGATGATTCTCGACCTCAATCCCAATGTGCAGATTATCCTGACTACCCATTCCCCGGCTGTTATCATGAACGGATGGATGGACAAGGTGACGGAGGTGACGGATATCACGATAAAATGAAGAATGAAGAATGAAGAATGAAGCGACTTAGTGACAATATTACAGCTGGGTATATGGCGGCAGCAAATAAGTTGGCGTCGAAGAAAGCCAGGAGACGTATAGTGGCTTACGTGGAAAGCTACGACGACGTCTTCTTTTGGCGCACTGTGCTCACTAAGTTTGAAGATGAAACACGCTATTTTGAGGTGATGCTGCCCACGCGCGAAAAACTGGAGCGCGGCAAGAAGTCGGCGCTGATGAATGTAATAGGGGAGAATGTTGGTCCCGACATGATAGCATGCGTGGATGCCGACTACGACTATCTCCTTCAAGGGGCATCGCCTATGTCAAAGAAGGTTCTCGAATCACCTTACGTTTTTCATACCATAGTATATGCTATCGAGAATTATCAGTGCTATGCCGATAGTCTCAATACCGTTGCTGTGATGGTAACTCTCAATGATCACCGCATCTTCGACTTCTCCTCTTTCATGCGTGGTTATTCTGAGGCTATCTTCCCGCTCTTCGTATGGTCGGTGATGCTCTATCGCTCTGGCGAATATGGACGTTTCTCGCTTACCGATTTCAATACTACTATCGACATAGGTGGATTTTCCATCCAGAATCCCGAGGATTGTATAGCCAATCTTCGCGGCAAGTGCAATCGCAAGGTGAAATGGTTGCAGCAGAAGTTTCCGGGACGCAAGCAACTCTATATCAATACGCGCGACGATATTATCCGACTTGGGGTTACTCCAGCCACCACCTATTTATATATACAAGGGCACCATCTCTTTGATGCGGTAGTGGCACCTATAATGACGAAGGTATGCAACCGCTTGCGCATGGAGCGTGAGAACGAGATTAGTCGCACTGCCATCCATCGCACTCAGATGCACAACGAACTCTCATGTTATGAGAACTCTCTTTCCGACACCAAGCAGATGCTCAAGAAAAACATGGGATATATTCAGTCGCCACAATTCCTTCAGCTCCAAGAAACTATTGAAATGAAATTAGGAATTATGAATAGCCCTGAAGGGGCGACATAACATAGGATAGGGTGTGAGCCCTATCATTTTAGGCCCCACAATAAACCCTCTCCCCCTCCCTCCTGCCGCATCGCGGCAGGAGGGAGGGGGAGAGGGTTATAACACCATGGTTCACAGGGCTCACGCCCTGTGCTATGCTATACCGCCCTTTCAGGGCTATGACATCACCAGAAATCCACCATGCGGATTTCGAATATGAGTGTGCTTCCCCCGGGGATGTCGCTATAATCTGAAGCGCCATAACCCAACTGATAGGGAATATACACCCTGTAGTAGTCGCCGCGGCGCATGTTCATCAGTGCTGTTGAGAATCCGTCAACCATACCTCTTACAGCCATCTTTGAAGGCGAGGCAATCAGAGGGTCGAATGTTCCGCTATATGAAGAGTCAAAAAGATAACCCTTGGGATAAGTGGGCGAGGGGATAAGACGTCCACGATAGTGCACCTTCACCGAGTCAGTGTATTGTGGATACACATCCTCAGCCGATGGATCACTGTCGAGTTTCTCCATCAGTATGAAGTCGGAGTTGGCTGTGGCTGCCGCCTCGTTCTTCGACCATGTGCGCACCCTCTTCCATGTGTCGCCCGTCATTCCCTGCACCTTGGCAGTCATCTCGTCAAAGTATTTGTCGTTGACGTTCACCCAGTCGGCGTATTCTTCTACGGTATTATCGTCCTCACTACATGAGGTCATGGCAAATAATGCCACGACCATCATGAGTAGGGGAAAGGTCAATTTATGTTTAAACATTTGTCTATTGCAGTTTTTTGAGGAGGCTTGCTATGCTCACCTTGTCCTCGATGATACTGTTAAGCTCTGAGATTGGCACGCGCTCCTGCTCCATGGTGTCGCGGAAGCGAAGTGTCACACAGTTGTCCTTGAGAGTGTCGTGATCCACGGTCACGCAGTATGGAGTACCGATGGCATCCTGGCGGCGATAGCGCTTGCCGATAGAGTCCTTCTCGTCATACTGGCAGTTGAAGTGGAACTTCAGGTCGTTGATTATCTCGCGGGCCTTCTCGGGCAGTCCGTCCTTCTTCACAAGTGGCATTACGGCGAGCTTCACGGGAGCCAATGCAGCAGGCAACTTCAATACCACACGAGTCTCGCCATTCTCCAGTTTCTCCTCTTCGTATGCATGGCACATGATAGAGAGGAACATACGGTCAACACCGATAGATGTCTCGATGACATACGGAGTGTAGCTCTCGTTGGTCTGCGGGTCGAAATATTTGATGCTCTTGCCCGAGAATTTCTCGTGCTGAGAGAGGTCGAAGTTGGTGCGGCTGTGGATACCCTCCACCTCCTTGAAACCAAACGGCATCTTGAATTCGATGTCGGTGGCAGCGTTGGCATAGTGGGCCAACTTGTCGTGGTCGTGGAAACGATAGTTCTCTGCACCGAATCCGAGAGCCTGGTGCCATGCCATACGTGTCTGCTTCCATTTCGGGAACCAGTCGAGCTCGGTGCCCGGCTTCACGAAGAACTGCATCTCCATCTGCTCAAACTCGCGCATACGGAAGATAAACTGGCGTGCCACGATCTCGTTGCGGAAAGCCTTACCAATCTGTGCTATTCCGAAAGGAATCTTCATTCGTCCTGTCTTCTGCACGTTCAGGTAGTTGACGAAGATACCCTGAGCCGTCTCCGGGCGCAGATACACCTTCATAGATGCATCGGCAGAGGCACCCATCTCAGTGGAGAACATCAAGTTAAACTGACGCACGTCAGTCCAGTTCTTTGTTCCGCTGATAGGATCCACAATCTCTTCGTCAAGGATAATCTGCTTCAGAGCCTCGAGGTCGGGACCCTGCATAGCCTCGGCATAGCGTGCGTGGAGGGCATCGCGCTTGTCCTTGGTCTCCTTCACTCGCTCACTCGTTTCCATATACTTTTCCTCGTCGAAGGAATCGCCAAAACGTTTGCGGGCCTTGGCCACCTCCTTCTGGATCTTCTCGTCATACTTGGCAATCTGGTCTTCGATGAGCACGTCGGCGCGATAGCGCTTCTTCGAGTCACGGTTGTCGATCAATGGGTCGTTGAATGCGTCAACGTGACCACTTGCCTTCCAGATGGTGGGGTGCATGAAGATAGCCGAGTCGATGCCCACGATGTTCTCGTGAAGCAACACCATACTCTTCCACCAGTACTGCTTGATGTTGTTCTTCAGTTCCACTCCGTTCTGTCCGTAGTCATATACGGCTCCGAGACCGTCATAAATCTCGCTGCTTGGAAATACAAATCCATATTCCTTGCAGTGTGAAACAATTTTCTTGAATACGTCTTCTTGTGCCATTTCTAATATTTGAAAATAAAACTTTAATCAGCGTGCAAAGTTACGTTATTATTTTGGAAAAACCAAAAAATATTGCGTTAAAACTACAAAAAGAATTAAAACAGTTACTTTTTTTTGCTTATTTCAAAAAAAAGCCGTAACTTTGTGGGAAATTTGTGAGAAGATGAGTGACGAAACAAAAGACAATGAAATGATGGACACCACTGAAACAGGTGCCCATTCCGACTACAAACCAGTCAACCGATTCGATGCCTCGGCTGTGCATCATCTCAGCGGGATGTATCAGAATTGGTTTCTTGACTATGCATCATACGTGATTCTTGAGCGTGCTGTCCCCCATATCGAGGACGGATTGAAACCTGTGCAACGACGTATCCTACATTCGATGAAGCGTATGGACGACGGTCGTTATAACAAGGTGGCGAATATTGTGGGTCACACCATGCAGTTCCACCCCCACGGCGACGCCTCCATTGGCGATGCACTGGTGCAGTTGGGCCAGAAGAACCTGCTCGTGGACTGCCAGGGAAACTGGGGTAACATCCTCACGGGCGACTCCGCCGCCGCCCCGCGTTACATCGAGGCCCGCCTCTCGAAGTTTGCCCTCGACGTGCTCTTCAACCCCAAAACCACCGAGTGGAAACTCTCCTACGACGGCCGCAACACGGAGCCCGTGTCGCTCCCCGTCAAGTTCCCCCTGCTGCTGGCACAGGGTGCCGAGGGCATAGCCGTGGGCCTGTCGGCCAAAATCTTGCCGCACAACTTCGGCGAACTCTGCGACGCCGCCATCAGTTGCCTGCGCGGCGAGCCCTTCACGCTCTACCCCGACTTCCAGACGGGCGGCCTCATCGACGTGTCGCGCTACAACGACGGCATGCGAGGCGGAGCCGTGAAGGTGAGGGCGAAAATC
>JALFCW010000063.1 GCA_022771625.1 Prevotella sp. | reverse complement strand
TGCAAATATACACTTTTTTTTCTGTTATTGCAAGCTTTCAGGACTTTTTCTGTTGTTTTGAGGGTTGTTTTCGGGAATTATTCCGTCATTTTAGGGGTAAAAAACAGGAATTATTCCTTTTTGGGGGTCATAGGGAAAGGGGCATAACCTCTGAGATTATCTGAACAAATCGTCTATGGATATGACATTATTGGCAATGCTCGCATGATAGCCTTGCGCCAATCCCATTGCTGCCACAATCACCAACTGAATGGAACGTGACTTATTATGCATATTTGAATTAGCAAAGGCGTCAATCTTATGGAGCATGTTGTCAGCCTCATTAGCACTAATCAGATATTTACCCGCAGAGAACTTCATCTCACAAAGATAGTCAGTTCTTGCAGCCTTGCTTTCCAATATAAGATCCACTTGCGCCCCCTTTCCGTCTGGAGTTTTCCCACTCCAGCAATAATGTCGGTCAACAGAAGGAATCCTCAAACTATCAATGATTTTGGGCAAATGCTCTATACACAGCAATTCAAATGTATCTCCTGCCCATGAATAAAAGGATGCAGTTCCGTGAATCGTGTTCCAACCACCAGGTTTTTGTTGATTGCCATTGACAAATCGGAGATAGAATAATGTGAAGAAATCCTTCAGTTGATAGACTGTTTCAACTCTTCCCTTGCCATATCTTGGATATTCGCGAGTTATTCCTGACTCTCTTAGATTATCAAGAAGATTACTCAATGTTCCACCTGTTTTTATGCCAATAGCCTTGCTAATCTCACTTTGAGTCATTCCATAAAACTTGCGACCAAGAGCCTTGACTATATCGACATAACGTTCTTTGCTGGAATAAAGGCCTGTATATACATCCATAAACTCTTGATTTATCATCTCGTCAGAGAAAAAAATCCTGTCAATATTAGCTGTTATGGTTTGGTCATTACGCAGTTTGTCTAAATAGTATGGAATACCGCCAAATGCCATATAACTGACGCACATCTCATAACGTGACAACCGGAAATGGTTCTTTTGGTAGTACTTTTCACATTCAGACAAAGTAAATGGCATTAACTTGATTATCGATGTCAATCGCCCATGCAGACCACCGTAATCATGTATTACGTTATCGAGCATCCAACTAGTGGCAGAGCCACACACCACAAGCACGATATTCCTCTCACTGTCTGCCCATGAATTCCAAAAATAGCCAAGTTCGGAAATCATTTCTGACGATTGTGGACCTGCAAGCCATGGTAGCTCATCAATAAACACCACTTTTCTGCGTACTCTCTTTGTCTGAAGAACTTTTCTAAGAAGCAGGAATGCCTCACGCCAGCATGTAGGCTTAGCCTCTTTATTGTTTAGCCCAGAAAGAAGGAGGGAATCATAAAAATGAGCCAATTGAATTTTGCGATACGTTTCATAGTCTTTGTCGCCATCTTTAATATACGTGCCAACCACTTTGAAGTGCATTTTTTTTGCAAAAACCTCACTTACCAAGAAGGATTTTCCCACTCGTCTTCTTCCGTAAATTGCGACAAATTCCGACTTGCCGGAATTGTATAATCTCTTAAGTGTCGCGATTTCATCTGTTCGGCCTATGATATTCGTATAACTCATTATAAAACAATTTGTTGAATAATGCTGCAAAGATAAGAAATATTATCCAAACCTCCAAATAATTATTTGAAAAATCAGCGAAAACGAAGAAAAATATGCCATTTTCGCTGATTTTTCAAATGCCAATGTTATTACTTGGCATATATAGATCGTGGGGAGAATACCACTGACTATTTCTCCGCCACACACTCCATCTCGACAAGCCATTGCGGACGGCATACGGGTGCATGCACTATTGCGCAAGGGATGTCGGGATATATCTGCGCCATCATGCGAGAGACTGTATCGTAGTCGGAGAAATCACGCAGATAGATGATGAAATACTTGATGTCGTGCATAGTGGCACCACCGTCGGCAAGCAATGCTCCGATGTTCTCAAGCAGTCGGCCTGTCTGCTTCTTTATGTCGCCAAGATACACCACCTCTCCCTTGTTGTCGATACTTGCAGTGCCGGATATATAATATAATAAGGAGGAAGGCAACTGCAATCGTGTGCCTCGCTCAAAGGCCACTCCATATTCGTGGGTGGGATTGAGATGAGTGAGTGCCTTGAGATATTTCTTGTCAGATTCCTGAATGTGGGGATAGGTGAGGAAGTCGATGGCCACACAAGCAGTGCGGCAGTCGGTGCGACCTCCAATACCTGTGGATGCAATGAAATGAGTGTCGGCAGTGAGACCCTCACGCGCAAAAATGTCATTGCGTGCCTTCACCACTCCGGAATAGTTGACGTCGATGTCGGCAACATATATCCACGTGCGCACGAGATGCGTCTTCATGTCGAGCCCCATATCGCGCAGGATGGAGATATACTTCTCGAAAAGGGCGATGGTCTGGATATAGGAATTGAATCCACGAGTCTCGGAGTCGGAGAGTCGCAGACTATGGAAAAGTGCTCCATTATCTGTGTCGGAGGTCATGATGAGCAGCATCACCTTTGCTCCGTTGGCAGGAGTCTGTTCCACCTCGGTGTAAGGTTTTGACGATAATAGATGTTGGAAGAGGTCGCTCTCCACAAGTTGCTGATGCTGGTTTTGGGCATCGCTCAGGAAAATCTTGGTGTATTGCAGCGAGCGTCCTTCCGTCTGTTCGAGTTCGAGCCAGTCGCCCACGAGCATCTCGAGTTCAGCGAGACGCTCAGTGAACGACCCTCGAAGCGTAGGAGTCAGTATTTTATAGTTGTTCATTATCTTCGTTTATGAGTTGAAGGAGTCTCTCGACAGCCTCTTCCTCAGGAATGTTCTTTGCCACACATTCCTTGCGGCGATAGAGTGAAATCTTTCCACGTCCGGCACCCACATATCCATAGTCGGCATCAGCCATCTCTCCCGGGCCGTTAACGATACATCCCATAATACCAATTTTCAGTCCCTTGAGATGTGCCGTGGCTGCCTTGATGCGGGCGATGGTAGTGCGAAGGTCGTAGAGCGTGCGACCGCATCCCGGGCAGGAGATATATTCGGTCTTGGTGGTGCGAAGACGTGCTGCCTGCAGTATGCCGAATGATGTTTCGGCGATATCCTTTACGGCAAGCGTACCGTCGTTCATAAGCCAGATGCCATCGGTGAGTCCGTCAAACATGAGTGCTCCCATATCAGCTGCAGCCTCCAGTTGGAAGTCGTCCTTCTGCTCCTGCGAATGGCGATAGGCCTGACAGAAGACTATCGGGTTGCGAAGTCCGGCGCGCATCATCTCGTGCACAAGGGCACGCTGTTCGCCAAGGCGGTTCTGATGATGGCTCACGCAAACCACAACCACCTCGGGATGATTCATCAGGCATGTGACATACTCCTCGGGATCGACGCCATATTGCATGACGAGGAACTTGGGGATGAGGGGATAGCCCGACAGCAGTGGCACTGCATTATATGGGAAGATGGGATAGGTGTTGGGAGTACCGTCCCATACGGAGAAATCCACGATATACTTCTGGTTGGCAGGACGATTCTCGGGCAGATTCTCACCCACATATATATAGTCGGGAATGAGGTCGGGATTAGCCGATGCAGCAGCTGTATTATTGTCGGATGCTTCAGAATTGTCGGGCAACTCAGAGACGATGACCACGGGCACGTTTGTTCCACCGATATTCTCTACTGCATCAGTGGCTCTACGCTCAGGACGGAGCCAGTCGAACTTAGGCGATGCCTCAGCAGGAATCATCATATGTCCGGCACGTCGGGTGACATAGTCAACGAGATGGCGTGCCACTGGTATCTCAGCCTCGGGTTCCTCGGAGAGCGACACTCGTATGGTGTCGCCAATGCCGTCGGCGAGCAATGCACCAATACCCACGGCACTCTTGATACGTCCGTCCTCACCCTCACCGGCTTCGGTCACTCCCAGATGGAGCGGATAGTGCATGTCCTCCTTGTCCATCTCGCTCACCAACAGGCGCATGGAGCGCACCATCACCACCGTGTTGCTGGCCTTGATGGAGATGACTACATCATTGAAATCCTGCTTTTTGCATATACGAAGAAATTCCATACAGCTCTCCACGATACCCTCGGGAGTGTCGCCATAGCGCGACATGATACGGTCGGAAAGCGAACCATGGTTTACTCCGATGCGAACGGCAGTGTGATTCTCCTTGCAGATATTGAGGAAGGGGACAAATCGCTCCTCCAGTCGCTTGAGTTCGGCGGCATATTCCTCATCGGTATATTCAAGATGCTTGAATGTGCGGGCAGGGTCGATATAATTACCTGGATTCACCCTCACCTTCTCGGCATAGAGTGCAGCCACATCGGCAACATTAGGATTGAAATGCACGTCAGCAACAAGGGGTGTCGTGATACCCTCGGCACGAAGGGCGGCATTGATATTCTTGAGATTCTCAGCCTCGCGCACACCCTGTGTGGTGAGGCGCACATACTCACCACCAGCCTCAATGATTCTCTTGGCTTGGGCTACCGAAGCCTCGGTGTCGGTGGTGGGAGTGGTGGTCATCGACTGTATGCGTATGGGGTTGTCGCCTCCCATAGGGGTGGCGCCCACGTTGTTGACTGATGACTCGCGACGACGGTAATTGAACAAATCCATAATTCAAAAAAATTTAAAAGATTAGAGGATTCAATTCGTCTTGAACTGATATTTCACCTCGGCAAGGTCGCGATTGGCCTTCTCGATCTTCTCCTTCAATCCCGACTTGTAATCGGCAAGACGGGCGGCAAGGGCATCATCGGCAAGAGCCATCATCTCAACGGCAAGGATGGCGGCATTCTGCGCCCCATTCACACCCACAGTAGCCACTGGAATGCCAGGAGGCATCTGTATGATGCTGAGCATAGCGTCGAGACCGTCGAGCATACCCTTGATGGGCACACCGATGACGGGCAACGTAGTAGAGGCGGCAATCACTCCGGGAAGAGCGGCAGCCATACCAGCACCGGCGATAATCACCTTGATGCCACGATCCTTGGCACCAAGGGCAAATTCCTCAACAGCATCGGGAGTGCGATGGGCAGAAAGGGCATTCACCTCAAACGGCACCTGCATCTCATCCAAAAACTTACAAGCCTTTTCCATAACGGGCAGGTCGCTTGTGCTGCCCATAATAATGCTTACTAATGGAGTCATATCTTTATCTGTATTTTTTGTTTTTAAATCATACGTAAATTACCATAAATCCCACAATGGCACCAAGGACAAAACCTACAACCACCTGGGACAGTGAATGTTGGCGCAATATCATACGACACGTGCCAAGCATGCCAGCCACTATAAACACTACACTCAACCAGAAGACGGGATTGTAGTTGAATAATATCGAGAAGGAGGCAATGGCTCCTGCCATACCTCCGATGGCGGCAGTGTGAGTGCTGATTTTCCACCATACATTGACAATGGAACAGAGTATCTGAATCATCAGTGCCACAACAAGTATGCTTGACATAAAATGGGGTATATGCATACTCTCCATTATATACACACATACGAAATAGCAAAGGATGGAGATGACATAGGGCACCATACGACGCTCGCGCTGGCCTAGTTCGATGAGGGTCCAACGCTGATGGTGGCGATAGAGGGAGATGAGGAGAGTGGGCAAAAGGATTGTGAAGATATACACGAGTCCCAACACCACCATCTTATAAGACAGCGGCAGCAAACTAAGGTAGCTCATTGTAAAGAGTACAATGAGTCCCACGGTGGGAAGGTAGAAGGGATTGAACACTGCACTCAACACCCTTGCACCCAATATCAGTTTATTAGCTCTCTTCACTTCAATCTTTCAATTTTCAACCTTCAATTTTCAATTTTCAACTTTCAACCTTCAACCTTCAACTTTTCCTAAACCTCTTCACCGGTATTCCCATCATCTCGCGATATTTCGACACTGTGCGACGGGCTATGGGATAACCCTTTTCGGCAAGCAAACGGCACAGAGCCTCATCGGACAGTGGATTCGACTTGTCTTCATTGTCGATGATGTCCTTCAGTGCCATCTTTATCTCGCGTGTTGACATCTCCTCGCCTCCATCATTGACATAACTGTCGGAGAAGAAGTGGCGCAACGGGAATATACCCCACTTGGTGAGTGCATACTTGCTGTTGCTGACACGCGAGATGGTGGAAATGCTCAGTCCCGTCTTGTCGGATATATCCTTCAGTCTCATCGGGCGAAGCGAACTCTCGTCTCCATCCTCAAAGAACCGGTGCTGCCAATGGATTATTGCCGACATAGTCATCGACAATGTGCGGTGGCGCATCTTCACGGCATTGATAAACCGTTGGGCCGATTCCACCTTGGTCTTGGCATACAGCAATGCATCACTCTCGCTACGGCTTACATTCTCCTTCGACTGGTAGGTCTTGAGGATATCCGCAAACGAGCTCGATATGCACAGGTCGGGCACCTCTCCATTATTCAGCGCGAAGGTGACTGTACCATCATCCTGTGTATCCACAATGAAGTCGGGAGTTATCTGCTCCATACTGCGCCCTACGGTATCGTTCATCGACGCCCCCGGTTTGGGATTCAGTCGCCTCAATTCCACATTCACCTCGTCGGTCTCGTCCTTGGTCATCTGCAATGACGACCTTATGCGCTCCCAGTGGTTCTTGATGAAATCATCAAAGTAATCTTCCACCACAGCCTCCATACGACGTGTGAGCAAGGTGGTGTCGCGACGTCTTATCTGAATGAGCAGGCATTGCTGCAAGGAGCGGGCTCCAACGCCAGGAGGGTCGAACTGCTGCAGTATCTTGACCACAGTCTCTATTTCCTCCTCACTGACATATATATTGTTGTAGATAGCCAACTCGTCGGCTATATCATTGGCAGACTTGCGAAGGAGTCCGTCATCATCGAGCGAACCTATCAGATATTCCATCACCTGGGCTTGCAAGGGCGTGAGCTCCGTCTCGTTCATCTGCTCGATGAGCTGGTCGTAAAACGACTGAGTGGAGCCATATTCCACATCCCTCTGACCACCTTGATATACCGGCAAATCCTCATCATCGCGACCGATGCAGCTAAGGGCATCGTCGAGGGCCGTCTGACGGTCTTCCTTTTCCGAGCGCGACTCATAGTCATCAGGCGTGTCGCCAATCGCATCTGAGGCATCGCCGAATGTATCGGAGGCATCATCCGAAGAGTCATAGGCAGAGTTGTCCATTTCATCGACATCCTCATTAGATGACAGTTCCAAGGCTGGATTGTCGTCCATCTCGGTGTTTATCCTGTCGATGAGTTGGTTGACGGGCAATTCGGTCAGCATAGCCTGTAGAAGCTGTTGCTGACTGACTGTCTGCACCTGTTTTTGCTCAGTCTTTTGTATCTGGACCTGACCTTGTGACATACTCTTTTTTATCCTTGTTTTCTCAATTCGACTGCAAAATTACAACAAATCGCGTGAAGTGCAAAAGAAAATCGGGATTTTTTTCAGCTTTTGAAATAATCCTTGAGTTTGTCGGCATATTCGGCAAGCTCTACAGGACTCCATTTGGCATAACGCGACCATATCTCCTCACATGGGCCGAGCAGCTGACTGAAGATGATGTCCTGACGATTGAGATAGGGATCGCAATATTGGAATGCCACAAGCACATCGGCGGTCTTTTGCGGTTTTATCTTCATCATACTTGAAAGTTCCACCACCTCGGGAGTCTCTGCCACCATGGTGAGAGGAGTGAGACGGAAATACAAGTCGAGTATCAACGTGAGCATCACCGGAGTGAGCTCACTGTCCTCGGGCAATGGACGGAAGTCGCGCTCGAAGGTCTCGTTCACCTCCACCCCATCGAAAAATCCTCCTCCACTGCCGAAGCCTTTCATCTGCCGGAGCAACTCTACGGCACGACGCAACTTCGATGGACTGCCGCTATATGTTCGCCACAACCTCTCTACTCGCGGAGTCTGCAGTTTGTCTATCGCTTCCATCTTCGAAAACACCTCAGAAGGGGAGACATGTATCTCGCTACAGAGGTCAATCATCGACTTACTGTATAACGGTTTCAAGCCTACCGGTTTTTTCAGGTAAAGTTGCACTACAAGAAGCCAATAATCATCATTCCAGTTGCTTTTTTTTGCCATAACTTGTAATTTTTCCGTTTTTTGTTTGCAAATATACAATTATTTTTTTATATTTGCACGCAAAATAATCAAAACATTATGAAAAAATTACTATTTACTGCTATTATCTCGCTGTTTGCGATAACGACAATAGCCCAGAGTGTTCAAGAAGACCTAAAGCGCGACATACGCTATTCGGCCAGCAACCAAATGGCATACCCCACTCCCACCCAGGCTCTTACTCCAGCGCCTGAGGGTTATAAACCGTTCTACATCAGTCATTACGGCAGGCACGGGTCGAGATATCTCATCAACCCCAAGGACTACAGCTATCCGCATGAGGTGCTGAAAAGTGCCGACAGTGCGGGAGTGCTCACGCCATTGGGAAAGGACGTGTTGAAGAGATATGAGATTATCATACAGGAGGCTGCCAACAGATATGGCGAGCTCACTCCTCTGGGGGCTGAACAGCACAGGCAGATAGCCCGAAGGATGTATGAGAGATTTCCCGAGGTGTTTGAGGGCAACGTGTGGGTGGATGCAAAGAGTACGGTGGTCATCAGGTGCATACTGTCGATGACCAACGAACTGACGGAACTCACCCGACTGAATCCCAAACTCAGAATCCGACACGACGCAAGTATGCACGACATGTACTACATGAACTTCAACGACAAAGAGTTGCTGAAGAAGAAATGGAACAAGGAGTCGAATGATGTGTATGAGAAATACTTCAAGGAGATGGTGAATTACGATTACGCCTTCTGCCAACTGTTTACCGACACCTCATTCGTATGGCGAAAGGCTGACGCAAGGAAATTCTACGAGAAACTGTTTCATACTGCCAATAACTTGCAAAACCTTGAGGCGCGCAAGAAGGTTACACTATATGACCTCTTTACTGATGAGGACATATATAACAACTGGCGAGTGGCTAATCTGTGGTGGTATCTTGGATATGGATTCTCACAGCTCAACGGAGGTAAGCAACCCTACGTGCAACGCAACTTGCTGAGGAAAATCATTGAAGAGGCCGACAGTTGCATTGTATTGCAGAATCCAGGGGCAACTTTGCGTTTCGGACATGAGACGATGGTGATGCCTCTTACTGTACTGATGGGACTCAACGGTTATGATCTTGTGACCGACGATTATGCCCATCTCGACCAAAAGGGATGGGTGAACTACCGCATATTCCCGATGGGGGCAAATATACAGTTGGTGTTCTACCGTCGCAATACGGGCAACAAGGATGTGCTGGTGAAGGTGTTGCTCAACGAAAACGAGGCAACACTACCCATCAAGTCGAACACTGCTCCTTATTATAAATGGAGCGAGGTGAGAGACTATTACATCAAGAAGATTGAATCATACAAAGAATAAATTATTCACTTAAAAAAAAGAAAAGAAGAAAATGAAAAAATTATTGACCATCTTGATTGCCGCACTTATGGTGATACCGGCAAGCGCACAACAAACTGAACGTAATATTATCTACAAGGTTTCGGTGGGTAACATCAATTATACTCCGAAGAAAGAGAAGGAAACCGTGGGTAAAGTGCTCGGAAGTCTTGGTATGGCTGCATTGACAAAAGAGGTGACCGTGAAGACCGAACAGCCCAACTATGTGGATGACGCACGTGCAGCCATCGTGAAGGGATTCGGCAATGTAAACCGATTCAAGGTTATCGACGGAGCCTTTGTGGAAGGGGATATTGCAGAGGGCGAAACAGCATACTATATCGACGGAAACATCACAAACGTATTTACCGAAAGCAAGACGGAAATACCTACCGACCTCAAACAGAAGTCGTATGAGATGTTCAAGGCTCATATCTCAGCCACCATCAACCTGAAGGATGCTGCAACGGACGCCATTGTCATCAGTTACACATTCACTGCAAAAGACTATGACTGCTCGTGGATCAACTCGACAGAGGGTGCTATCAATAACGCACTCGAAAGATTGTCGAAGTACATCACTAAAAAACTCAATGCACAATATCCTCTTTTTGCAAACATCATTGATCGAGGCGACAACACCACAAGCAGTAAGGAGAAAGAGGTATATATCGACCTTGGCACCAACTTGGGATTGTACAAAGGTATGACTTTCGGAGTCTATACTGTAAAGACCATCGGCTCAAAAAACGCATACAAGGAAATCGGACGCTTAAAGGTGCATGAGATCATGGGCGAGGATGTCACTCTGTGTAAGGTGAGCAAAGGTGGCAAAGACATCAAGAATGCCATCGACTCGGGAGTGGAATTGGCTGTAAAGTCACTCTAAGTCCGTTAGCACCTTAGATTAAATAATCCCTTGGGCACGCAGCTCGTCGGCTGCCTCCTCAAGGGCCTTATACCACTCTTCGCCAAAACGGCGGATGAGTGGTTCCCTAAGAAACTTATATACAGGCAATTGCAATTCGCAACCTTTCTTGACTGCCGCCTTGCACACATCCCAACGATGGTAGTTGAGACCCACAAGACCGTTCTTCAACTGCACCTCACGAATGGGATACAAGGCGCAACTTATCGGTTTGCAAAACTTGATGCGACCATCGCGATAAGCCTTCTCCAAGGCACAGAAGCAACAACCGTCGGAATGGCATGTGAACACGCAATCCTTGCCTCCTACAATACTTGTCACCATATCGCCATCCTGATCGGTATAGGCTACTCCTTGGCGGTCGATCACACTCTGGGCCGAGGCTGAAAGGTCGCTCCACACCTCATCAAGCGACTCCTCAATACCGGCTATCTCGTCGAGAGTGACAGGTGCTCCGGCATCTCCTTCCACACAGCACTCGCCTTTGCAGGCATCGAGGTCGCAACAGAACATCTCCGACAGTATGTCGGTGGTAATCAATATATCATCTATCTGTATTATCATATTTTTTAAAGAAAAAAAGAAATCACCAGTTTATAGGCTCCTGCCCATGTTCAACGAGATAGGCATTGGCACGCGAGAAATGATGATTGCCAAACCATCCTCCCTTATTTGCCGACATTGGCGACGGATGTGCCGACTGAAGCACGAGATGGCGTGAGGCATCAATGAGCGACGCCTTACTGCGGGCATATCCTCCCCAAAGGATGAACACAAGGTTGTCGCGATGGGCATTGAGAGCCTTGATGGCGGCATCGGTGAATTGCTCCCATCCATGTCGTTGGTGACTTCCTGGCTGATGCTCCCTCACTGTGAGTGTGGCATTGAGGAGAAGCACTCCCTGTTCTGCCCATCTTGTGAGATTGCCCGTAATGGGTATAGGCGTTCCCATATCCTGTTGTATCTCCTTGAAGATATTCTGAAGAGATGGAGGAAACGGCACACCATCGCACACCGAGAAACTTAGTCCGTGTGCCTGCCCTGGACCGTGATAGGGGTCCTGACCGATAATCACCACCTTCACCTTGTTGAACGGACAGAGGTTGAAGGCATTGAATATCAGGCGTCCCGGGGGATAGCATGTGGCAGTCTGATATTCCTGACGCACGAAATTTGTAAGGTCGATGAAATATGGTTTTGCAAATTCCTCACTGAGATGTTCTTTCCACGAAGGGTCTATCTTTACGTTCATTGCGTGCTATGATTTTATGGTTGGCTCTCGCCTTCGATATATTCACTCATAAACATGTGCTCACCGTCATACACGACGTAGGAGAACTGTGTAATCCAGTCGCCAAGGACTATCATCCTCGACTTGCGCGAGAGTTGGAGGTCGATCTCTATATGACGATGGCCATATATGAAATAATCCACATCGGGATGGGTCTTGATATATTCCTTGGTATAGAGCACAAGATGCTCACGGTTCTCGCCCATATATGGGGGCTCCTCGTTGTTGTTGCGCTTCATGCGGCTATGCTTCGCCCATGTCAATCCGAGCCACATGCTCCATCGGGGATGGATGGAGGAGAACATAAACTGGCATATCTTACTGTGGAAGAGGGCACGTAGGAACTTGAATTTCTTGTCGGGATCACCCAGTCCGTCGCCATGGGCAAGGAAGAATATCTTTCCGTATATCTCTGTTGTGAGAGGTTGCTTGTGCAATATCACTCCACATTCCTTCTCCAGATAATCGAATGCCCAGATATCATGATTGCCTGTGAAGAAGTGTATCTCCACACCCATATCCGAGAGTTCCGACAGTTTGCCGAGGAAACGGGTATATCCACGAGGCACGACATACTTGAACTCATACCAGAAGTCGAACATGTCGCCAAGGAGATAGATGGCGGCAGCCTTGTTCTTGATGCTGTCGAGAAACCTGACCAACCTGCGTTCATGCATTCGGCTATGGTCGATGGCAAGGGAGCCCAAATGAGCGTCCGAAAGGAAATATACATTCTTCATCCCATCTTTCAATTTTTCAATCTTCAATCTTCAATTTTCAATTTTCAATCTTCAATTTTCAATCTACTCAAACCCCAGCTCCACTCTCGCCTCTTCGGTCATCATACTCTGATCCCAAGTCGGTTCGAAAACGAGGTTGACCACTGCATTCTTCACTCCCTCAAGCGAATC
>JALFCW010000014.1 GCA_022771625.1 Prevotella sp. | reverse complement strand
GCGTTGGGATATTCCTCGGCATATTCCTTGATACGTCCACGCTCAACGTTCTTCAGCTCCATTACATAGTCGAGCTTTGCACGGTCGATACCATCGGGATCGTAGATGTAACCGTCAGAGTCGGAGAGGGTGAGAACCTTGGCACCAAGCTGGATGCACTTCTCAGTGGCATACTGGGCAACATTACCCGAACCAGAGATGAGCACCTTCTTGCCTTCGAGGCTGATGCCGCGTGTCTCAAGCATTGAAAGGAGGAAATATACTGTACCGTAACCGGTTGCCTCAGGACGGATGAGTGAACCACCAAACTCGCGACCCTTGCCGGTGAGAACACCGCTCCACTCGTGAGTGAGCTTCTTATACATACCGAACATATAGCCAACCTCGCGTCCGCCTACACCGATGTCACCTGCAGGAACATCCTCGTCGGGACCGATATGACGATAGAGCTCAGTCATGAAAGCCTGGCAGAAGCGCATTACTTCGCCCTCGCTCTTGCCACGGGGAGAGAAATCGGAACCACCCTTTGCGCCACCCATTGGCAATGTGGTAAGAGAATTCTTGAATGTCTGCTCGAATGCAAGGAACTTAAGGATTCCGAGGTTAACAGACTTGTGGAAACGGATACCACCCTTGTACGGACCAATCACATTGTTGTGCTGGATGCGATAACCCATATTGGTCTGCACCTTACCCTGGTCGTCAACCCATGTTACTCTGAATTCAATCACGCGGTCTGGAATGCACAGACGCTCTACCAAGTTTGACTTCTCAAACTCGGGGTGCTTGTTATACTCCTCCTCAATTGTGGGGAGAACCTGACTAACTGCCTGGATATACTCAGGCTCATTGGGGAATCTTCTCTTAAGATCCTCTACAATTTGTGCTGCAATCATAATTTCTATTTTTAGTTGTTTAAAATATATGTTTGTCTTTTTTCTTTCTGTTTCTTATTTTCGACTGCAAAGTTACATAAAAAATTGGAATTAGCAAACATTTTATCCAAAAAAATAGCAAAAAACTTACTTTTTGTCATTTATATCAAGAAAAATGAGTATTTTACGAATATTTATGCGTTTTTTATTGTGATTGTTATACCATCGGTGGTTACTTTCTCCTCCGACAACAGGTAATCGAGAGCATCGGCGAGTACACTTGTTTCTATCTGATGGTCGAAATCGCGCAATTCCTTGTAGCTCCTCGCTGTACCGTCGGACAGATACTCCATAATCCGCCTTATGGCATAATCAGTGTCATCTTCATCGTTATTCTTAGAAGAGCACACGTCGCACATCCCACAATCCTTCACTTTTTTCTCTCCGAAGTAATTCAATAGCATCACACTCCTACATTCCGACTCGCAAGTCATGTAGGAGATCATTGCCTCGGTGCGCTCTTTGGATTTCTCCAGTCTTTCTTCATATATATAATAAGGTATAGAGACGCGATTGGTCATCTCGCGCGACTGAAGGTATCTTATCAGCGGTTCGTCACGTGGCGGTATATAGCTAATTATTTGCTTTCTGCCGAGGAGTTTCAGGCACTCGTGCACTTCTGTTTCCTCGCATCCTATAATATGGGCGATGTATTCCTCGTCGATCATCCCATAATCCACGAAGAGGCCATTGTATTTGCGGAGTAAAGTTTCTATTACAGTGTCCTCTATCTGTGAGTTATTTCGCAAGCGATAGAGTTCGTCGCGTTGGAGTATGAACATCACCCTCGACTTGGCGTCGTCATTATTATTGTATTCGATATAGCCAGCTTGTTCGAGTATTCTCAACGCTGCCTCTACCTGTGTGGGATAATGCTTGAAGTTGCGGCAGAATTTCTGGATATTAAACTTGAAGGACATGCCATAGCCCGAACCGACGGCTATCTGGAAGAAGCATGCAATATGTTCATACACCTTACGGATATAATCTTTTTCGGGGAAGTCGGCAACAGCTCTTTTTTTCAAGCGTAATATATCACCGCGATTACTGAGTAGTATGGCATAAGCCATCTTGCCGTCGCGACCTGCACGACCGGCTTCCTGGAAATAGGATTCAATACAGTCGGGAGCCTCAATGTGTATGACTACCCGCACGTCGGGTTTGTCGATACCCATTCCAAATGCGTTGGTAGCCACCATAACCCTTGTCTTGTCCATCTGCCAGTCGCGCTGCCTTTCATCCCTGATACTATCTGCAAGACCGGCATGATAGTAGGTTGCACTAATGTTATTTTGGCATAGAAACTCCGCCAATTCCTTGGTTTCCTTTCTGTTACGCACATAGATGATGGCACAACCGTCTATTTTATTGAGTATATGGATTATCTCTTCCGACTTGTTTTCGGCGCTCCTAACGATATAAGCGAGATTTGTGCGCTCAAAACTCATGCTGAACACGTTTTTTGCCCTAAAATGCAGTTTGTCCTGTATGTCATCGACAACATCTGGTGTGGCTGTAGCCGTTAGCGCAAGTATCGGTTTACCTGGGAGCATATCCCTTATATCCGCAATCTTAAGGTAGGACGGTCGGAAGTCATATCCCCACTGCGTGATACAATGCGCCTCGTCAACAGTGATAAAGCTGACGTTGATATGACGTAGTTTGGTGAGAAAGAGATTCGACGATAATCTTTCGGGCGAGATATATAGAATCTTAACCGCTCCGAAGATACAGTTTTCGAGAGTGCTGATGATTTGTTCTCTCGACAAACCAGAATATATGGCAGCCGCCTTGATGTGGCGCTTTTTCAGGTTGGCCACCTGGTCTTTCATAAGTGCGATAAGAGGTGTGATGACGAGGCACACACCATCCATGGCGAGAGCCGGCACCTGGAATGTGATCGACTTTCCGCCTCCTGTTGGCATAAGGCCGAGGGTGTCTTTTCCTTCGGCAATGCTATTTATTATCTCCAATTGAATACTGCGGAAATCCTGGTAGCCCCAATATTTCCGCAGTATCTCCTTAAAATCTTCAGTTCTCAATTTTCAACCTTCAACTTTCAACCTTCAATTTTCATTTTTAAACCTTCAATTTTCAATTTTCAACCTTCCAAGTTTGGTTTGATGTCCTCGATTTGCAGTTGCACCTCACCATGCTTATATGCATTCTCAACAATATTATATACGATGTCGAAACTGCGCTTGCTCTTGATGAATCGTGCAGAGGCGCTCTGTCCGAAGGCAATGCCGTTGACCACATTGCTCGACATGCTATCAACCAACTCTAGTTTGATGTGCTCCTGATTCTTGCCCACCACCTTACTCGTGCCGTAGTCATACACGTTGTGAGTGCAGAACAGCGGTCGGGGGTTGCAAGGACCATGAGGTGCAAACTTCTTAAGGTCGTTGAGCAGTTTCTTGCTGATGTCCTTGAAGTCGATCACCGACTCTATGTCGAGTATTGCCTGTGTCTGTTCCGGAAGTATGTGTTCATCAACATACGCCTGGAAACGTTGTTTGAAAGCGGGGATATTCTCAACCTTCATCGAAAGTCCGGCAGCATAGGTGTGTCCACCGAAATTGGCAAGCAAATCGCGACAACTCTTTATTGCCTCGTAGATGTCGAATCCTGCAACAGAGCGTGCGGAGCCAGTGGCCATACCGTCGTTGATTGTCATGACAATCGTTGGACGGAAATAGATTTCAGTGATACGTGAGGCAACAATACCGATGACACCCTTCTTCCAATTGGAGTCGTAGAGAACGATAGACGACTGATGTCTTTGGTTTTCGAGTTTTTCCACAATCTGATTGGCCTCCTCGGTCATCTGCTTGTCGATATCCTTGCGCTGCTCGTTATATCCGTTGATAAGTTTCGCCTGATAAAGAGCCTTCTTGAAGTCCTTCTCTACAAGAAGGTCAACAGCCTCCTTGCCATTTTGCATTCTTCCCGAGGCATTGATGCGCGGTCCCATCTTGAAGACGATGTCGCTCATGGTTATCTCTCGTCCTGTCAATCCGCATGTCTCGATGATGGCCTTAAGTCCGATTGACGGATTTTGATTGAGTTGCTTCAATCCATGGAATGCCAATGTGCGGTTTTCGCCCGTCACTGGAACAATATCCGATGCGATGCTCACTGCACAGAAGTCGAGCAGGGGAATGAGACGTGAAAACGGTATGCCATTGTTCTTGGCGAATGCCTGCATGAACTTGAATCCCACGCCGCATCCCGACAAGTCGTGGAAGGGATAGGTGGTGTCCTCGCGCTTAGGGTTGAGTATGGCCACCGCTGGCGGCATCTCATCGTCGGGCACATGATGGTCGCAGATAATGAAGTCGATGCCAAGACTCTTGGCATAGGAAATCTCCTCGTTGGCCTTGATTCCGCAGTCGAGGATGATTACCAGTTTTACGCCCTTTTCCTTGGCCTGGTCGATAGCCTTGCGACTCACTCCGTAGCCCTCCTCGTATCGGTCGGGGATATAGTAGTCGATATTAGAATAGAACTGCAAAAGGAACTTATAGACGAGTGCCACAGCCGTGCATCCGTCTACATCATAATCGCCATAGACGAGGATGGGTTCCTTTCGTCCCATCGCATCATTGAGCCTATCGACTGCCACGTCCATGTCGTTCATGAGAAAAGGGTCGATAAGTTCGCTGAGCATGGGACGAAAGAACCTCTTGGCCGCCGATTCTGTCTTTATACCTCTTTGAATAAGGAGGTCGGCCAGAATGGGGCTCATTCCTATTTTTTCTGCCAATTCCTTGGCAGCACGGATTCTATCCTCGCTGGGCGGTGTATAGTTCCACACAAAATTCATTTACAATCCTAATTTCTTGCGTATTTCTGCAGGGATAGCATTCTTGTTAACCATGTAATCCATGGTGTTGGCGGCAATGAATGACTTGGTCATATACCAAATACCTTTGTAGTCGCCTGTCTCGCCCCATGAGTTCTTCACCATATAATATTCCTTACCATACTGGTCCTTGGCGATACCGAAGATAAGCATACCGTGGTCGTCGGTGAGTTCCCAATTGTCGTAGCGCTCCTGACGCATCTCCTGTGTGGGGATAATCTCGGGAGCCTTGCATCCGAGAGAGTCGAAAAGTTCGGTCTTCTTTGTCCTCTCAAGGCGCATCCACTTGGCAGCGTCGCTACCCTTGAGGCTCTGCATCTTCTTGACGTCGTAGTTGTAGGCAACACCCTTACGTGTAAAACCTTCCTCACTCACATCACCGCCCCATGCAATGGTGTAGCCCTGCTCAAGGGCATTGTCGATAATCTGCATCATCTCGTCCATAGGTACATTGTAAGACAGTGGGTTACGCCAGTTGTCCTGAACCTCTACTGCAAAGCGTGTGTAGAAGGGGTGATGGGTATAGGAAGTGATGGTGACATAGTCGTTCCAGTCAAGCCCGAGACTTGCGGCAAATGACTTCGGGGTGTATTCCTTACCCTCGAATGTGAACTTCTCTGGGCATTTGCCGAGATAAGCATCGAGTATGCCCTGAAGACCCACCTTCCACTGTGAGGAGATCTTGTTTGCATCGCTCTTTGCCACGGCATCAACATAAGGTGACATCACACCGAAGAACTCATTGAAGTTGTTGAGAGAGTCGCCATAGAGTGAACCGGGGAAAGGCATTGCCTCCTCGGGGCAGATACCATAGTTCTGGATGCAGTAGAGAGGATCGTAGCACGAACCGCCCTGGGCAAACTGGCAGTCGCCGTGGAGGCGTACCACCTGAATGGCCCTGTCCATATAGGTCTTGTTGCACACAAACATCTCGCAGAGGTTGTACTCCTTACCGGTCTTCTTGAGTATCTCGCTCTCGAAGTAGGAGAGAGTGGAGTAGTTCCAGCAAGTGCCACTGCGGCTCTGGTCTTTGATACTTGAAATCTTGTTTTCCAAAACGGTGGTGAACACTGGTTTGTTCTTGTTGACAGCCTCTTTCTTCTTTGCTGCCATTGCTCCGCCGCTGATGAGAACGGCGAGCGAGAGAATCATTAATTTTTTCATTTCTTATTTATGTTTTTATTTATGTTTTGCATGATTTATTAATACTCCTTGTTTTCAGCCATATACTGCTCCACCTCGTCGGGATGATAGGGGATGCGGTTTTTGCCGAGGAAACGGCAACCGTCGCTGGTGATGAGGAGGTCGTCCTCGATACGGATACCGCCGAAGTCCTTATATGTCTCTAGGAGATCGAAGTTGATGAACTCCTTGCAGTGGCCGCTTGCCTTCCAGTCGTCGATGAGGGCAGGAATGAAGTAGATACCTGGTTCGTCGGTCATCACGAAGTTCTCCTGCAGGCGACGTCCCATGCGGAGGCAGTTGGTGCCAAACTGGTCGGATGGCTGCACCTCGTCGTCGAAACCAACGTATTTCTGGTCGAGCGCCTCCATGTCATGCACGTCAAGCCCCATCATGTGTCCAAGTCCGTGAGGCAGGAACATGGCATGTGCACCAGCCCTTACGGCGTCCTCGGTGTCGCCCTTCATGAGTCCGAGCTCCTTCAGTTTATCGGTCATCAGACGGCATACATTCATGTGCACGTCATACCATTTCACTCCCGGTTTAGCCACGTCGAGGGCATAGTCGTGACAAGCCTCCACGATAGAGTATATCTCGCGCTGACGCTGGTCAAACTTTCCACTGACAGGCATTGTGCGGGTGTTGTCGGAGCAATAGTCATCCAACTCGCAACCGGCATCGCACAGTGCAAGGCGTCCGGCCTCAAGCAGGTTCATCGACGGATTGCCGTGCATAATCTCGCCATGCTGACTGAATATTGTGGCGAAGCTCACCTTGGATGAATAAGAATTTGCCATACCGTCAACCTGTCCTCCTACGAATTTCTCGGTCACTCCCGGACGTACGAGGCGCATAGCCTTGGTGTGCATCTTATATCCCACCTCACAAGCCTTCTCGATAGCCTCAATCTCCTGTGGCTCCTTGGTGGAACGCATCTTTACCACTGCCTTTATGAGCTCGAGCGATGCAGCTTCCTTCTGCTTATAGGGATGTATGCCAAGAAGGTCCATTATCTGTATCATTGTGTCGTGGCGGTAGGGAGGCAGGAAATGAATCTTGCGCTTGCTCTTGAGGGCATCCTCAACGATAGTAGCAAGTCCCTTCATCGGCAGTGTGTTGGCCACTCCCACCTGTGCGGCGAGGTCGCTGACAGAGTCAACCGAGCCATACCATACGATATCTACCACATCAATGTCGTCGCCCACAAGAGTCTCGCGGTTGTTGTCGATGTCAATAACACCCACAAGGCCTTCGCGGTGCTGACCGAAATAATAGATGAAAGACGAATCCTGTCGGTGGGGATAATATGCATTGGCAGGATAATTCATCGGCGACTCATTGTTGCCGAAGAGTAATATAATACCATCATTTACGAGTTTTTTCAACTCATTTCTACGTCTAATATAAGTCTGTTTCTCAAACATAAGCACTAAATTTTATTATTATTTTCAAAAAACAATGCAAAGATACGCATTTTTTTCGAAAAAAACTATACCTTTGCACAAAAAATATAACTTTATTGTGATAATTAGCAATTTATAACATTGAATATATGATAATAAGTAAGACAGGATTAGTGCTTGAAGGTGGCGGGATGCGCGGTACGTTCACCAGTGGTGTACTCGACGCGTTTATGAAGTATGACTTGTATTTTAAGTATATCGTTGCGGTGTCGGCAGGCGCCTGCAACGGATTGTCGTATATGAGTCGCCAACCGGGTCGCGCCCGATTGTCAAACATCGATATGCTTGTGAAATATCATTATATTGGATTGCGACATCTTGTGACACAAGGGTGCATCTTCGACCCGGAACTGCTTTACGATCGTTTTCCCAACGAACTTGTTCCATACGACTATGACACCTACTTTGCGTCGCCATCCACCTTCGAGATGGTAGTCACAAATTGCAACACTGGTCGTGCGGAATATCTCACCGAGAAAAGCGGCGACCGTCAGCGGTTGCTGGATATTTGCCGCGCCAGCAGCAGTTTGCCTTATGTAAGTCAGATTATCAATGTTGACGGACAACCTTATCTTGACGGGGGGATTGTTGACAGCATACCGGTGGAGCGCGCCATAGCTATGGGACATGAGCACAACGTGTTGATTCTTACGCGTAATCGTGGTTATCGCAATACGTCGAAAGACCGTAAGATTCCGAAATTTATTTATAAGAATTATCCCCGTTTGCGTGTAGATCTTAGTCGTCGCATTGCCGAATACAACCGTCAGTTGGAGTTGGTGGAGCAGATGGAAGACCGTGGCGAGGTGACTGTCATCCGTCCGCTGCGCCCTATGGAGGTGGACAGGATTGAGAAGGACGAAAAAAAATTGCAGGCCCTTTATGAGGAAGGCTTCCAATTAGGGGAAGAGTTTTGTAAATTGAAGATTGAAGGTTGAAAGTTGAAAATTGAATATCTTTAGATATTAAAAAATCTGTGTAAATCTGTGCTAATCTGTGGACAAAAAAGACTCAAACCACAGATGGTTTTTCAGACCACAGATTATCACAGATTTGCACAGATTAAGAGCCAAGGGCTCTGATTAGTGATTGATGATTATTGATGATTTATTATTGATGATTGATTTATTTAGGCACGGATGGACACGGCTTTTTAAAAAAAAGCACGGCTGGGCTGCGCGATGGGTAAAGGCTATATTTGCTAAGGGCTATACTAAAGTATAGACACGGCTCGTTACCGCAGAGCAAACTAAGCCGTGAACTTGCGAAGCAAGCCGTAACCACGAAGTGCCGTGTATAACATCAATGCGGAGCCAGCCGTGCCTTTGAAAAAGCTGTGGATTTCCGTGCCAAAAAGAAAAATCTGTGATAATCACAATATCTTTAGATATTAAAAAATCTGTGTAAATCTGTGCTAATCTGTGGACAAAAAAGACTCAAACCACAGATGGTTTTTATAGACCACAGATTATCACAGATTTGCACAGATTAAGAGCCAAGGGCTCTGATTAGAAAAATTGAAATATTTCAATTTTTCAAAAGGTCCGGCCTCAGCAATTTCGTGCGCTCCATAGCCTGATCCATTTCCCACTGCTTTATCTTGGCCTCGTTGCCACTGAGCAGGATGTCGGGCACCTTCCATCCTTTGTAGTTGGCGGGCCGGGTGTAGATAGGAGCAGAGAGAAGGTCATCTTGGAAACAATCAGACAGGGCACTCTGCTCATCGCCAATCACTCCCGGTACAACCCTCACAATAGCATCTGCCATCACAGCTGCCGCCAACTCGCCTCCCGTCAGCACATAATCACCAATACTAATCTCGCGGGTGATGAGGTGCTCGCGTATTCTGTGGTCGATACCCTTGTAGTGGCCACATAATATAATAAGGTTGCCTTTGAGCGACAAGTCGTTTGCCACATGCTGGTTAAACTGCTCGCCGTCGGGCGAAGTGTATATCACCTCGTCATAATCCCTTTCGGCTTTCAGCGCCGATATGCAGCGGTCGATAGGTTCACACTGCATCACCATCCCTGCAAAACCGCCATAGGGATAGTCGTCCACGCGTCGCCACTTGTCGAGAGTGTAGTCGCGCAGGTTATGAAGATGTATCTCGGCAAGTCCTTTTTTTTGTGCCCTTGCCAGTATTGACTCATTGACGAAGCCCTCAATCATTTCGGGCAAAACTGATATAATATCTATTCTCATGGGTGCAAAATTACTGCTTTTTATCCGAATAACGTAATTTTTCATAAAAATATTGGTGATTTTTTACAAAAAGTTTTGCCAATTGTGATATTTTTGCTATTTTTGTGCCGTATATATGCAGTTTAACTGAAAATCAGACTTAAGATTAAAATATGGCGTGGTATAGTAAATATCTCTCGATATATGAAAAGCCTTTTAGTGAGGTGCCCGACGATGTGATTATCTCCACTCGTGAGCGTTTGGCAGCGATGCAGAGCGACAATCCGCTCGTGTCGATAGTCGTCATTGCGTATAACGAAGAAAAACATCTCCAGGCTTGTCTGTGGGCTTTAAGCGAAATAAAATGTAGTTATCCGTTGGAGATAATTGGAGTGGATAATGATTCCAAAGACAGGACAGCTGAAATATTTCAAGCATCGGGCATACCATATTACACAGAGTATCAGCATAGTTGTGGATATGCCAGAAGGTGTGGATTGAGAAAATGTAAGGGTAAATACTATTTTGATATTGATGCAGACACATTATATCCTCCACTATACTTTGATATAATGATGAAGAAATTGCAGACATCTGGAGTGTCATGCGTTTCATCATTATGGAGTTATTTCCCTGATGAAAATCATTCATGGTTAGGTTTGAAGTTATTTGAGGCGTGTCGAGATATATTCCTATATATCCAGCATTTCAAGCGACCGGAACTAAGTGTTCGCGGTTTGGTATTCGCATACAATGCCGACTATGCGCGCAATGAGGAATATCGTGTAGATATAATTAGGGGCGAAGATGGATCAATGGCATTATGCCTAAAGAAATACGGGCGCATCGCTTTTATATATGACAGGCGAGCTCGTGCCATCACTGGATATGGCACATTAACATCTGATTCATTGTTCTCCAGTTTTGTAAAGCGAATAAAAATTCAAATGAAAGGCATCAGTCGCATCTTCTTCAAAAAGGAGAAATACGAGGATTCGGAAGATAATCTTATAAAACAGAAATAACTATATGATTCACATTGCATGCTGTTCAAACGAGAAATTGGCACCAATGTTTGGTGTTGTCGTGACATCCGTCGGAATCAACGTCACTTCCGATGATGTTATGATGTATTTATTGCATAATGGCCTGAAACGCAGCACAGTCAAGAGATTACAAAAGATTGCCGACAGATACAATGTGGGATTGAAGTTTTTGGAAATTGACTTGGAAATACTGAAAGATTGTCCTGTGGATGAAAAAATTCATTATGGCAATATTATGATGTATGCCCGACTGCTTCTGTCTTCAATGTTACCCAATTTGGATAAGGTGATATACCTCGACTGCGACCTTGTGGTATGCAAGGATTTGCAATCGTTGTGGGAAACAGTTGTCAACGACGTGGCAGTGGCAATGGCGCCCGATTTGTGGTATCAAGATAAAGAAACATTGGGCAGATTAGGTATTAACAATGATTATCTCAATTCAGGAGTCATGGTAATGAATCTTGATTACTGGAGAAAACATGATGTTCAGAATAGACTTTTGTCTTATATTGTTGACAAAGGAAATGAATTGATTTACAACGATCAGGATGCCCTGAACGTAATCCTTCAAGATGAGCGCAGGCAATTGCAAGTCAAGTATAATGTCACGCCATATCATTACCATAAAAATCTTGAATACTACCCAGCAAAGTTGCGTGAAGAAATACAAAAGTCAATACTTGACCCTGTAATATTCCATTACTTAGGTCCTGTAAAGCCTTGGTCATTGGGATGCTATCTTCCAGGAAAGCAACTATTTAAGAAATACCAAAAAACATCCGGATGGTGGCATTTTACCATTCAAAAACATGTATTTAAGTGGATCATATATACGTTATTCCCAAATATCAAGAAAAAGGCTTGGGAAAACAAGACGTATATTGAGGGGTGGGAGGAGTTGTTTCGAATAATTCCCAAGAGTGAATTTGATAATAAACTTATAAGACAGAAGTTATGAATAACGATAAAATAGACGTAGTAATACCTTGGGTTGACGGCAACGACCCCAAATGGCAGCAGTTGAAAGACGAATATAGAGAAGTGAAGTCAGCCGACAAATCTGATTCACGCTATCGTGATTGGGACAACCTGCAATACCTCTTCCGTGGCATAGAGAAATTCTGGCCATGGGTTAATCGTGTGTTTCTCATCACTTGTGGACAAAAGCCTCAATGGCTCAATGTGAATTGTGAAAAGCTAAGGCTTGTTAACCATTCCGACTATATACCCAAGGAATATCTCCCTACGTTTAACAGCAACACAATTGAGCTCAATTTGCATAGGATAGAAGAACTTAGTGAACATTTCATTTATCTAAATGATGACATATTCGCTATTCGTCCATTAAAGCCTACAGACTTTTTCCGTCATGGCCTTCCCTGTGATTCTTCGCTCCAGCAGAATCTTCTAAGTATTTATGTTCCTAATGACACAGTGATCCAATATATTGATTTTACACATTTAGGCCTTATAAATGCTCATTTTAGGAAATGTAATGTTACAAAAGGAAACCTGTACAGATGGTACGGTCCTTACTTGGGATTTCATGGTATGATGCAAGCTTTATTAAAAGCTAACCAGCACTTCTTTACAGGATTCAATATGTTTCACTCTGCACAGTCTTTTCTCAAAAGCACTTTCAATACAGTGTGGCAAAACTATCCCGATTATCTTCATGAACATTGTAAAAACAAATTTAGACAAAACACAGATGTCAACCAATGGCTTGTACGATATTGGCAATTGGCTGAAAACAAGTTCGCTCCATATAATAAGATGAAACGGCGAAAACTGTTTGCTCCTTCATTAAGCAACTGTGAGGAGATAATAACCTCAATTATCCAGCAGAAATATGATATATTAACAATTAACGACAATCCTTTGCTTTCAAATACCGACTTCATGGCGATTAAGCCTCGAATAAATGAAGCATTGAATTCGCTATTGCCAGACAAGTCTAATTTTGAGATATAAAAATAATATGAAAGACGTATCTTTCGTCATCCATATCTACAACAAATGAAGATACTATTCCTTGTATATCACGGCTTCTCCGACGAGAGCGGCATAAGCAAGAAAATCCACTATCAGGTGAAGGGATTGCGGCAGAATGGACATGAGGTTCATCTCTGCTACTATGATTTTGACTCTCGCGGACATCGTTGCAGATACGTTGACGATAGGGTTATAGCCGATTATGGTTTGGGAGCAATGGCAGCTTTACGTTCGAGGATTGATCTCGGATGTATAGACCGTTATTGCATTGAGAATGGTATAGAAATGGTTTATGCCCGCAGTTTTATGAATGCAAGTCCCGTGCTTGTGGGCTTGTTCGGGAAACTAAAGAAGCATGGGATTAAGTGCGTGACCGAAATACCCACTTATCCCTACGACCATGAGTTCAAAGGTTATCCTCTGAAATATAAGATTCCACTTTATATCGATATGATGTTCAGAAGGGCGCTATCCGCCAAGATGGAGGCTATCGTGACGTTCTCAAATAAGGAGAGCATTTTTGGCCAACGCACCATCTGCATAAGCAATGGCATCGACTTGGACAGCATTCCTCTTCATAATCCTAAGAAGCAGCAGGACATTCATCTTATTGCCGTAGCGGAAATTCATTATTGGCATGGCTTCGACCGACTTGTTGCGGGCCTTGGAGAGTATTACAAAAGCAATCCGAATGGCAGAAAAGTATATTTCCATGTAGTTGGATGGGAAGACGATAGGGGAACAACGAGTAATGGTTATCTTACGGTCGAGCAGATGGCAAAAAAATATGGCATAGAGAAATATATCATAAATCACGGAAAACTCTTTGGCGATAAGCTCGACGATGTGTTCAACCAATGTGTGTTTGCCATTGGCAGTCTTGGTCGCCACAGAAGCGGTATAAAAGATATAAAAACGTTGAAAAATCGTGAATATGCCGCAAGGGGAATATCATTCATCTATTCAGAAAATGATAGCGACTTTGATGACAAACCATACATTATCAAGGCACCAGCCGATGAATCGCCAATCAATGTGGGAGAGATAATTAACTATATAGATAATCACGACTTCAATCCTGCTGAAATCAGAAAGACCGTTGAACATCTTTCTTGGAAGTATCAAATGGAAAAAGTTATAACAGAAATATAAATGCATTATGAATAATCATCCTATTCTTTCAATAATAATTCCGCTATATAACTGCGAGAAATATATTAAGCAATGCCTTGATACTATATTCAGACAAGAAATGAATGAGTCTGATTTTGAGATGATCGTCATTGATGACGGAAGCAAGGACAGCGGCTACTCATTGGCGTCTGAATATGCCAAGAGACACCAAAATGTCCTTGTTGTCAAACAAGAAAACCAGGGAGTGGCTTGTGCGCGAAACAATGCCTTGGAGAAAGCAACGGGAGATTACGTAACGTTTGTTGATGCAGACGATATGTTGGTCTCTGGTAGTCTTAGTACGCTTATAAAGATTGCCGTTGAGAACAAGGCCGATATCGTTAAGGCTGCATACAAGGAAGTTCTTGAAGATGCTGTATGTGAGGATTTTTCAAGTAGTCATGACAACGGTTCCATACATGTGATGACAGGCGAAGAGGCTATCGTAAATGTCACTCGCATGAAGGAGGGATATTGTTGGGGATATCTCATCTCCCGCAAACTGATAACAGATAACAGGTTGTTATTTCCTCCCAAAGTGGCATTTATGGAGGATTGGGCTTTCATAACCCAAGCAATACTCAAAAGCATGACTTTTGTCAATGCTGATGTCTTGTTGTATCTCTATAGGCGCAACTCTTCATCTTGCATGGCTAATGTCACCACAGAGAAAATGTTGCTTGGTTGTCAAGCGATAGGCATCGTTGCCAATCTTGCCAAGGACACATCTAGAGATGTAAAGAAAAAGCTATCTGATAATATCTGTGTAAATATAAATATCGTCTTATGGTTTACCATCCATTACCGCAGCATCTTCCACAGAAAAAAAGAAATTATCAGGGTTTTACTCCAACTACTGCAGACAGTGGACAGAACATACATCCCAGGAAGTCTGAAGGTATTCAGACTTTTCCCAAGTATGTATATTATTATTAGAAATCTATTGGCATCAAGAAAGTATTAATTTTCTTGCAGTTTTCTTATCCGTTCGGCAATCTCCTTAATCACCCCGGGATACTTGCTCGAGAACTTCCTGGCGAATAGATATTCCGACTTGAGGAGTTCCTCTGCATCGTCGTCCTGCCATGTATATGGTTCGCCCCTGCGCTTCTGCTCGGCTGAGGCGCGGTTGAAGTCGATGAATCGCATACAGCTGTGTATGCCATCCTCGAGGTCGAAGATGCGCTCGCGGATTTCGGGATTGGAGATGAGTATGGAGTGCTTGTACATCTCATCGCCACAGGTCGTATGGGCGAAACGCCGGTTGATGAAGTCTTCCTGGTCGAGCAGATACTTCACGGCTTCTCCCGTGAGCGACACCCAGTTGTGACCAGTTCTGAATGTCAGTTCGTTGCCTCTGTCAACATGCAGGATATCTTGAATTTTCAGTGCTGCATGGCGCACAATCTTCGCAAGCGTCACCTTCCATTTCGCCACGAAAGGAGTGCGATAGTTCCAGCGCATAAGGAAATAATAACGTCTTCTCTTGCGCTCTATGTCCCCCTTGATAAAGTCGGTGAGAGTGAAGAATCCGATGAACTCCTTGCCCTCGTGCTTGTCGAAAAAGTCGTGGATATAGTCTTGGGTCTTGATGGGCAGATCCACACCAGACAGTTTGTGATAATATTGATATGGCCCATGCTCGTAGGCGGTGCGGAACAAGTGCATCTCCGAGTGTACCTGTCCCACGTCTCCCCATCTCACGTCGTATCGCTTGGGAGTGAAATACAGTTTGGAATGCTTCGGTTGATACAATTCCGGCATTATCTTCACCTTCTTGTCGATATGCAGGAAGATGTCGTTGCGCGGGTCGTCGATGAGTGAGAGCAGCGTGTTGAGCAGTTCCCATTCATTATGTGCCATTATCAGGTATGCATGTCTGTTGTTTGCCATAAAATTATTACATTAGGGTGATTGTTATAATTTATCTTTTCACCTCCCAGTCGCCGATTGTATGTCGCGAGGAGTCGAAGTTGATGCCCACTTTCACTATTGGTCGGCCAGAGAGTGCAAACTTAGAAGAGTAGTCCTTAAGGTCAATCTGATCCATGGCTGTTTGGGCAGACTTGTTGAGCTTGAGTTCGAAGAGGTAAATCGCTTTTGATGCGAGCATCACTATATCCACTCGCCCCGTAGATGTATGTATCTCCACATCCACATATCGGCCGAAGAGTGAGAAAATGACGTAAAGCAACTGTTGGTAATGCCCCTCGGAGTCGGCATTGTTGCAATAGGGCACGGTGAGCAGGTAAGACTGCAGTAGTCGGAGCATCTCGTCGATATTGTCCTCATAAAGAGCCACATACATATCGCCTACCATCGAACTGCCCTCATCGGCATATTCATCAACATAATTGGGCAGAAGGCTCTCCATGAGACCTGCACGTATCTCGTTGTTGGGGATGTCGAGAGTGTAGTTTTGCGACACCGGGTTGTAGCCCTTTATCGTGATGTAGCCGCTTTGATACAGTAGGGGGAGTATGCTCTTCATTCTCTCCGTTGGCGCATCGAAAGCCGTTGCCTGTGCGCTGCCGCCTCCTATTTTCGACGGTATGACATGGAATTTGCGAAGCATCTCTATTAGATATGTAGGTGTGCCGGTTGAAAACCAGTAGTTGTTCACACGTTTAGTGTTGAAAGCCTGCAGCAGACTGAAGGGATTGAATATGTCGGGCGATGGCCATGTAAAATGATAGCCGTCGTATTGCTGGGTCAACACCTCAATTGTCTTGTCGTATGTCCATCCGTTGTTGCCGGCCAGTCGCTCGATATAGTCCTGTGTTTGGGTCAGCATCTCTTCCCTTGTGATGCCGCATATAGCATCAAAGTCTGGATCCATTGATATGTTTGCCAAGTTGTTCAGTTCGCTGAATATGCTAACCTGTGAGAACTTTGTGATTCCTGTGAGGAAAAGGAAATGTATATACGGGTCAGAATCCTTCAACGGAGAATAGAAATTGCGCATTATATTGCGGAGCTGTGGCAGAGTTTTGTCCTCATGAACCACATCAAGCATGGGTGCGTCATATTCGTCGATAAGGATGACCACTTTCTTGCCAGTCATCTTATGTACGTTTCTTATGAGGTTGCTAAATCTCACATTAGGATCGGTGACATTGGATGACAAACCAAAACGACTTTCATTTTCTTCCAGGATATAAAGGAGATAGCGTTGCAGTTGGTCTTTCTCCATGTGCTTCCCAGAGGCCATACTAAATCTCAGCACAGGATATTCTGTCCAATCTTTCTCCACGGTGTCTATAAAAAGTCCCTTGAAGAGTTCCTTCTTACCTTCGAAATATGACTGCAATGTAGAAACAAGCAATGACTTGCCGAACCGCCTCGGGCGGCTCAGGAAAACACAATTGTTGGTGTGTATCATATTCCAGATATACTCAGTCTTGTCAATATACAGCATATCATTCTCTATGATTTTCTCAAAAGTCTGTATGCCCACGGGCAGTCGTCTTAATTGCTTCTTTTCCATATTATTCAGCTTTTACAACTGCAAATATACGCAATTTCCTACTTAAAATGACATATTTGATTGATATTTTAAGAATAATTAAGCGTAGATTATGGTTATTCTTCAGTTTTTATTATTAATTTTGCGGTGTAAATGTAAACAATCGCTATTATGAAGATACTTTTCTATGCCGACACGGTGTTCGGATTCGGTGGTGTGCAGAGGGTTCTGGCTGTTATTGCCAAGGCTCTCGCTAAAGACAATGACGTCACAATCCTGTCAACCGACACCGACGAAAACTTGTCGATGTATGGCTATAACCAGTCGGACATCCACTTTGATTATATCTCATATAATGGTAAGAAAAATCTTGAATATTTCACTTGCAAGACTATTAGTTGCCTTTATAAAAAAGTATTGCCCAAGAACAGGTTTACTGCTCGACTTTACTCCTACAGTTTCTTCCGTCCGTCATATAAACGGCAACTGATTTCAAAGATAAACAGTGGTCATTATGACACTGTTGTGGGAGTGCATGCATTCTTGTCGCTTCATCTTGCGGCGGTGAGAAATCTCTTGAACTCAAAGAATGTAACAGCTTGGATGCATAATAGTTACAATGCATTATTTGATAAAGAGAATCCGTATCTTCCAGGGTTAAAATCTTTCTTTGCCAATGAGATGAGAGGGCTTGAAGGTATAGTGGTATTGTCGAAGTCGGACGAAAGATTATTCCGTGATAACCTCGGTTTGGAGAGTGTGACTATATACAATCCTCTTACCTTGACTCCACGTGGAAGGGCATCTGTTGAATATAAGAAATTTCTTGCCATTGGTAGATTCTCTCCGAAGCACAAGGGCTTTGATCTCCTGATAAAGGCTTTTGCCAAATTTTCACAAACAAACAACGACTGGATGCTTGAGATTGTGGGCGAGGGTGACGAGGAAAACATATACAGGCAGTTGATTGCCGAGCATCACCTTGAACAGAGGGTGAAGATATGTCCGTTCACAAACGACATCCAGCGCCATTATGCAGGAGCGAGTGTATATGTGCTGAGTTCCAGATGGGAAGGCCAACCGCTTGTGCTTGTTGAGGCTATGGCTCACGGGTTGCCTATTGCGTCGTCCGACTTGCCAGTGGCAAAGGAACTGCTCGAAGGGCGCCACTGCGGCACATTCTTCAAGTGTGGTGACATCGATGACATGTCTCTTGCTCTACAACGTATGTCATCTACTACAGAATGGGCAGGCATGTCTGAAAAGGCACTAAAGACTTCGTCACTTTTTAAAGTGGAAAACATCATGCAGCAATGGGTTAAGGTGTTGCAGCGTTGCAGTGTTGCAGCGTTGCAGTAGAAATTGTAGTAACTGATCATAAAAGTGTTAATTATATTAACTATATATATAAATATAAATATTTATATATATAGTTGCTAATAATTAGTAGTGTTATATTCAAAAAAAGTTGCGTGCAACGTTGCAACGTTGCAACGCTGCAACGCAATATTAGTTTTTTAGTAACCTCCACTCTATTTAGGTTTCTACATAAACTTTGAAGCGTTTCGAAGGGCTAAAGTGGGTAAGGTGTGAGTCCAGTGCTGCTCCAGTGTGACTCCAGTGTGACTCCAGTGAAATAGTGGATGAGGATTGGGGGCACAGTGGAGCAACATTGGAGGGAGAGTGGAGACGTGATTTGCCTGCTCAGAATCCGTCAATTGTTAAAAGCCACTGGACAAAATGTTAATGTCGAAAGAAATGACGAAAATAATCGAGGAATTGTTTGGTGGTTTCGGAAATATTTTGTAATTTTGCGTCATAAAAATAAATAACCTGTAATATGGCACAAGATTGGGATATTATCATAGACAATAAAAGGCGATTGTTCAGCCTCGACCTCAAGGAGGTGTGGCGCTATCGCGATCTCTTGAGGATGTACGTCAAGAGAGACATCGTCACGTTTTATAAGCAGACGATACTGGGGCCTGCGTGGTTCTTCATCCAACCGATACTGACCACAATCATGTTCATGTTTGTGTTCGGTGGCATTGCAGGCATCTCTACTAACGGAGTGCCACAGGCTGTGTTCTATCTTGCCGGACTTGTGTGCTGGAACTATTTCGCCGACTGCCTCACCAAGTGTTCCGACACATTCAATGCCAATCAGCAGATATTCGGAAAGGTGTATTTCCCCCGACTCGTAGTGCCATTCTCCATTGTCATATCCAACATGATAAAGCTTGGCATACAGTTCCTGCTGTTCTTGGTGGTATATCTATACTATGCCTTCACCCTCGGAGGTTTCAATGTCAACTGGACGATTTGCCTCTTGCCGCTGCTCATCCTTATGCTGGCTTGCATAGGACTTGGATTCGGCCTTGTCATCTCCTCAATGACTACGAAATACCGCGACCTTCGCTTCCTTGTCTCCTTCGGTGTCCAACTGTGGATGTATGCCACTCCCGTCATCTATCCGCTGTCGGTGATGAAGAACAACTATCCCGACAAGATATGGCTGATTGTAGCCAATCCTCTGACAGCCATCACCGAGACATTCAAGTATGGCTTCACCGGCGTCGGAGTGTTCGAATGGTCGTATCTCCTCTACAGCCTTGCCTTCGCCGTAGTCATCCTCCTTCTCGGTATTGTTATATTCAATCGCACTCAGAAGAACTTTATGGATGTGATTTAGTTTATTCCCAACCCAATATTTTGAATGATGAAATACCCTATAGGAATACAGACATTCGAACGAATTATCAATGAAGGATATGTATATGTCGATAAAACAGAAATGATATACAACCTTGCGCATGGCGGAAGTATATTCTTTCTTAGCCGTCCTCGCCGATTCGGCAAGAGCCTGCTGATATCCACATTGAAGAGCTATTTCCTTGGACATAAGGAACTGTTCAAGGGCTTGAAGATTGATGCTCTTGAGAAGGAATGGAATGTATATCCTGTGTTCCATCTTTCGTTTGGTACCTCCAATTTCACAAATCTTGGCACCTTAGAGGCGGTATTACTTGATTTTGTCGAGGGGTTGGAGAGAATATATGGCAAAACAACCAATTCTGATGATTGTGCCATCAGGTTCAAGCATGTCATAAAGGCAGCGCATGATAAGACAGGGCTAAGAACAGTCGTATTAGTTGACGAATATGACAAACCCTTGCTTGATGTGATGGACGACAAAACTCTTTATTATGTGGCTGAGAACGGTGAGAAGATAACATACGAGTCTCACAACCGTAATATTCTCAAAGGATTCTATGGAGTCTTTAAGGACGCCGACGAAGACCTCCATTTTGTGATGCTCACGGGAGTTACCAAGTTCTCGCAGGTGAGCGTGTTCAGCGGCTTCAATCAACCCGACGACATTAGCATGGATGCTCGTTATGAGTCGCTTTGCGGTATTACAAAGGATGAACTTCTCAATGTGTTTGACTCGTCTATCCACTCTCTTGCGGCAGCCAATGGAAATGATTATCATGAAACGGTCTCTCGGTTGGAGAAGAAATACGACGGCTATCATTTTAGCAGTAATTTGACTGGCATTTTCAATCCTTTCAGTATCCTCAACTGCTTTAAGAAGAATGACATGCGCAACTATTGGTTTGCATCGGGCACTCCTGGCTACCTTGTCCGCCTTCTTGCCCACAGCAATGAGAACATCAACGAACTCATTGGAAAATACTATCCTGCGGAGATGTTTATCGACTATAAGGCCGACGTTGAGCAACCATTGCCGATGATATATCAGAGCGGCTATCTCACCATCAAGGCTTGCAATCCCCGCCGACAGACCTACTTGCTTGACTTCCCTAATGATGAGGTTCGTTCTGGCTTTATTTCAGTACTTGCAGGTGACTATTTTAAGGAAGGACGCGCTCAACCGGCCACATGGCTTGAAGATGTGACCGACGCTCTTGAAAATGGCAATATCGAGGCATTCATGAAGCTGATGACGGCATTGCTTTCTTCGGTCACCTATCGTTTCCAGCGCAAGCAAGATGCGTTTGAGTGTGAGCGATATTTCCAATACACGTTCTATCTCATCATGCAGATGCTCGGTAGATACAATACATTGGTGGAGAAGGAGACGAGCGAGGGCAGGATTGACTGCGTGCTTGAATGTCCGGATTACGTGTATATCCTTGAGTTTAAGCTCAACGGCAGCGCGACGGCCGCTTTGAAGCAGATAGAGGACAAAGGCTATGCCAAACCCTATGCTGCCGACAGCCGCAAGGTGATGTGTCTCGGCATCAACTTCTCGTCGGAGAAAGGTACTGTTGACGATTGGAAATTTTTGAATTTTAAATGAACAGCTATGATCAGAAAAGTAATAGAATTCGATAAGACAAAGAGAATTTTGTCATTTGTGGCTACATGTGTAGAAGCTACATCACGTTCGTTATGTCTTTCCAAATCCGATACTATTCAATACTTAAAAGAAAAATCTTTGATAATAGAAGGTCAAACAAATATACAAGACAATCCAATTATTCAAGAGATTATTATGAGCAACCGCATTGGCTCAATAAGTGATGAGATAGCCAAGCGTTTGGACATTGTGCCCTTAAAGGCATTGGAATTATTCTATGCCAGCAAAACTTGTGAAGATTTGCATAATAAGAAGACTGGTTTGTATTTGTATAGTGATTTATATGTTGTTGATGAGTTTTTATTTGAACAAAATAGGGAACAGATATGAGCAGAAAAGTAATAGAATTTGAAGGAGTGGGCAAGCAGTATGTGCTTGGCACGTTTGGCACTGGAACACTGAGCCAGGACCTCAACCGCTGGTGGGCACGTGTCCGCGGCAAAGAAGACCCTTACCTGAAGATTGGTGAGGTGAACGACCGCACAAAGAAGGGCGACAGCCGTTTTGTATGGGCATTGAAGGATATTTCATTCGATGTCGAGCAAGGCGATGTTGTCGGAATCATCGGCAAAAATGGAGCCGGCAAATCCACGCTTTTGAAGATATTGTCTCGTGTTACATCCCCGACTGTAGGTTCAATAAAGGTAAAAGGCCGCATTGCTTCTCTGCTTGAGGTAGGTACTGGTTTTCATCCCGAAATGACAGGTCGTGAAAACATCTACATGAATGGCTCTATTATGGGAATGACGAGATCCGAAATCACCCGCAAGCTCGATGAGATAGTAGATTTTGCCGGAGTTGAAAAATATCTCGACACTCCCGTGAAGCGCTATTCCTCGGGAATGATTGTCCGCCTTGGCTTTGCCATTGCCGCCCACTTGGATCCTGAAATCCTCGTTGTGGATGAGGTATTGGCAGTAGGCGATGCCGAGTTCCAGAAGAAGGCAATCGGCAAGATGCATGATGTGGCAAACGGAGAGGGCAGGACAGTGCTTTTTGTGAGCCATAACATGGCGGCAGTGAAGAGCCTTTGCAAGAAGGGAGTGGTGATGAAGAACGGCGGTATTGAATATACAGGTGATATTGAGTCCGCAATAAAGAAGTACTTGGTAAATAGAGATTCAATAGATACAGGTACCATAATGGGGAATATTTCATATATAAAACCTTCCTTGCATATTGATAGAATAATGATTAATGACACTACTGCTTCTTCTTCTACCATTCTGAATGGTCAAAAGAGTTTTAATGTAAAAATCGAAGGATTTACAGATAGTGATATGTCATATGATGTTATGGTAATAATAAAAAATGATGATGAAATGCCTTATGCTACTTATGCTCCAGGACATTATTATGGAAATATAAAGCATGCAAAAGCAGGAAAATTTAATTATGACGTTGACATAGCACTTCCAAAGATTTTGGCAAAAGGTAATTTGAAAATAGATTTATATATCCATCATCCTATGGTAGAATATCTTATGAAAGCTGAGAATTGTTGTACTCTATTGTCAGATGGATTTCAAGAAGGATTTGGAAGAGCATTGGAACATGGGCAGAACGGTTTCATGGGATTAGAAACATATAACAATTAATAAAACAGAATGAAAATAATAATATATAGTCTCACTCATAGAGGGCTTTATTCAGAATTAGTAAACTTGGCGTTGGCTAAAGTTTATGCTGATAAATACAATTATCGGCTATTGGTTAATTCAAGGAATTGGAACTCCAAAATAGATAATGGACTATCAGATTGGTTCATCCCTTATTTTGAAGAAACTCACAGTATCCTTACTTATCAAGAAAAAATCTACAATAATGAAAAGCCGTGGATAGGTAAGATCTATTATAATCCTTCGGCGTTTTGGGGGTATTGGAGAGAGAGGTTATATAACAAGATATTCAAATTTTTTAATCCAACTGCATTATTAAGTAAAGAGTCATTTCAAAGAATGCATTCAAGGGATTTTCTTTCGCAATATTCAGAAGATGAATTATTGAATGCAGTTTCAAATTCTTTTAAGAAATTTTACAATTACAATGTATTGACACAAAACAATATTTCAGAAAAGAAGCAGTACATAAACATTCCAGATAATTATATCTCTATTCATATAAGAAGAGGAGATAAAATTGTTACAGGTGAAATGGAGGACATTAATTTAAATATTTATGTAGATGCTATAAGAAAATATAGTTATATTAGCAATAACATTTATATTGCAACAGATGACGTTACTGTCATATCTTATATATCAAAGAAATTGAGTGATATAGACATAAAAATATATTATAATAAAGAAAATAAATTGAAAGGCTTTGACGAAAAGACATACAATTTGAAATCAGATTCTGTAAGACGAGATGAAGTCCTGAATATGCTATTTGACATGGACATGATGATTAATTCATCGTTTTTCATTGGGACATTCTCTTCAAATGTTGGGTGTGTCGTTGCTATGTATTTAGGACTGGACAAATGCCATAGTATAGATGTGTCATGGAAAATTGTTTAACAATGTTTTTTTAGTATTAACATATGGAAAAGAATAGAATATGCTGGATTGATACTGCTAAAGGTATTTGTATATTGTTGGTAGTAATAAACCATGCAATTATGATAACACATATAGAATATATATTTGGAAATATAAATATCGAAAATTCACTATCTTCATTCAGAATGCCATTGTATTTTACTTTATCTGGAATTTTCTTTAAAAGATATGACAAAATGATTTCTTTTTTAAAGAAAAAGACTAATAATCTCTTAATTCCTTTTTTATTCTTTTACATTTTTGGTTCCATATTTATTCCGTTATTATTTCAGGTTATTGGATTCAATATGTATTCAGATTCTTCGTTTAAATCATTGGCGTTAGATTGTTTATATAATCATTGTAATCAAATTAATGGTCCACTTTGGTTTTTGTTATGTCTTTTTTTTGCAAATATTCTGTTCTATTATGTCACATATTTCTGTAATATGTTTTTCCTCATTTTCATCTCTTTGTCTATGGGAATTATAGGACTAATATTTTCATATTATCGCATTGAATTGCCTTTATCAATAGCCAGTTCGTTTACTTGTTTACCATTCTTCTGTTTTGGATATTTAGTTAAACAATTACTAAGAGACAATAGATATAAAATGAAATATATTCCTTTTATGTTTTATATATTAGTTGTAGTTTTTTTAATCTATAATTATTCTGGTTTTGTAAACTTTTCACAAAATTGTTTTGAGTTCCCTCTGACAGTATTTCCATTGGGAATACTTGGCGTAATAGCCTTGTTAATGATATCAAAGGCTATTAATACTCTCCATTTGGTCACCTATATTGGCAGGTATTCAATAATAATACTATGTACACATATGTTTTTTCTTAGATTTTTCCATCATATAGCTTCTGTACTAAGTGTCACTAATATCGAGAATTTTATTATATCTTTGATTTCAACAATTATTGTTTGCTATTTGATTACTCCATTATTCTTGAAATATTTGCCATATGTTGTTGCTCAAAAGAATGTATTCTCATATATGGAAAGTAAATGAGGTTTTCTTTGCCGAAATTGCGTGATTGGTTAATGTATGCCACTCTTGGGTCTCCGGCATTGAGACCTTCTATCATCGACAATGTATTGTCGGTGCTGCCATCGTTTACGAAGAGTAGTTCCCAATTGTATTGTTGGTGCAATGATATAATCGACACTAACTTAGAATACAATATCAGAATACATTTCTCTTCATTGTAGCATGGCACAAGTATGGTAACTTTTTTCTTCATAATTATTTTATTTCATCTTTCGTCAATCTCGTATTCGTGTTCATACCTCTTCCATCCTAACCAGTTCCCATCCGCAGAACTGCATGATGATCTTGTGCATCTGAGTGCCTTGGCGTAGAGCCTCAACACGGGGAGCTACGGCATAACCATTTATTTGTTCTACGGCTTCTGCCCATTGATTGGCAGCTTTCTCTTCCGAATAATCAGACTTTGAGAGATATTTCAGTTCGAGAATGTAGCTGTGGTTTGCCTGATAGTGGGTCATATTGGGGAGCCGGAAGAAGTCGCAATAGCCGTGGTTGAGCTCTACCTCGGGAGCCGTGATATAGTAGTCGTTGAGACTTAGGTAGGCGAGGAAGAAGCCCTGAATGTTACGTTCGCCCTCGATGGAGTCGCGAACAGAAGAGAGTTGCTTGTAGCAGTCGGCCATATATTGGAAGCCATCGCGCCACTTCCCGTCGAAAGACATAAGGTCGAAATAATCTCTTAGTTTTGATATGTTTACAGTTCTGTGCTTCGATAGCTCATTTAATATGTAGTTGTAGTATTGCTTACGCACATTATTGTTTGGTATGCCATGTATGAGTCGGCTACCTTTTGTTCCCTTTATGGTCAGTATGCCATAATAGAAAATCAGGCTTGGGAATGTCTCAGGGTCGGTCATCTCGTTTGCCGAGAACGAGAGGACGAGCGTTGCGGCATCGGCGGGCAGCTGTCCTGCCTCCATATAGTTTTGAACCACAAGTCGAAAAACTGTTCACATATAAAGTAACAGCCTAAGCAGCCTTTAAGAGGTATTTTTATTATGTTTTCTCTCGTATTTTATTTTGGAGGTTCTCTATTATATTTGTAAATTTCTGTTTGGCTATCTTTATATATAAGGACGTATTCTTTTGGTCTTTTTACTTTTTTACTGTCAAGTATCTTTATGTCATTTACTTGAAAAATCGACAATTTTCTTGAATCTAATTTGTGAAAAGTTACATATAAATCTCTGCCACTATCATTATAAATATGCTTAAGTTTTTCAATATTGTCTGAGTGCAAACTAATGTTAGATATAAGTTTACGGAAATAACCTGCAGATACAAAGGTTAAGTTAATTGTTAGTATAGCAATGCAAATAATACATATATATCTGTGATAATTACGGATAAATCCTAAATCAGTTGCCTTATAGGAAATTATGATAGTAATAATGGAAAGAAAATACATTTGGGGAATGTATCTTGCCCACCAACATTCGGGGTTAGACAATATTGACACGACCAAACCTATAATGAGTATTTTTTCTTTTCTTTTTATTGATTTATTAAATAATATCAGACACATCATAATCATTGTATATATAAAAATGATGTTATATAATGGACCAAATCCGCCAATTCTTACATCAGGAGCACTGTAAACCAGATACTCAAATTTGCCTATCTGACCAGGAAATTTTAACACGGGCGTGCTTTTATTGTCATTATGAGCAAAAGAATTATTTGATATAAATAGTTTTTTTATCCTATTCTCAGATACTAAATCTTTAGGCCCTTGTGGTGTAACAATATCGATCATCTTTTCTCCCATAATTGGCCAACCGATATTACCATGGCGAATAAAATTTGTAATATATGGATTGTATCCTATAACAAAAATACCGACTATTCCAGATAATAATAAAGTATTAAATATTTTTTTTAGAAGAGGGAAGTAATAATAATAGAAAATAGCAAGTAATGTTAAACCGATTATAACTGCATATACGGCACCTGTGAATTTTGTATTACACATAAGTATTATTATGACAGACAAGACAAATAAAAAAAACTTGTCTTTTCTTTTGACCCACAAAAATGATATCATTAACATATCTATCATTAGAAGGTACAAGGTACTATCTATATAATATGTAAATAATTGACAAATGACTACGGGATTGAATGTAGTTAATATAGATATAGACAAAATAAATATTTTATGGCTTTGCAAGTATCTTTTAAAAGTTTCTAAACACAGGAAAAAAGTAGAAACAGTAAGAATGAGATTATATGATTTTCCTATTAGAATATTATGTGTTATTTCATATATTGCTGCCGAAAAGATCCAAAATGCTTTCGGGTATCCATATACCCATATATCATCATAATATGTATTGATTTCTTCGGCATCCCAATATGGATTCCAACCTTCAGAGAACATAAGAATTGAAAGTTGATGGTATGCTTGCCCATCCCATGTAAAATCATAAATATATGAGCTAATCCAGAAGAAAAACAAACAGCATAGAATAGAAATTATGCTTTCTTGCAGTTTGAATACTTTTTTATATGTAAGAATTGCAAGTATAACTAATGTAACTATTATGGCAAATGGGAAGTGTATTGGTATTTTGCATAATAGTTGTACTGATGATAATATTGAAACTAATCCAACAAAAATGATCATGAAAATAGCAATGCTACATAAAGAAATTCCATTATTACAAATTTGGTTTATTTCTTTATATGCTATATTATCGTTTATTTTTATATTATTTTTTGGTGACATTTTTTTTCTTTTTAATTATTGTTTCATGATTGTAATGGAAGTTCATAGAGTTAATGACACTCGTTGTCGAAGCTTGTCCTGCAAAAAACTTGGTGTAACGCTCGTTTTCACGGAGCTGCTTGATGGCATCGATATATTTTCGGTCAAGTAGACGGAAGTCACCGACGTTCTTCAACACTTCATGGTATCTCCCAATCGTATTGTTGGTGCAATGATATAATCGACACTAACTTAGAATACAATATCAGAATACATTTCTCTTCATTGTAGCATGGCACAAGTATGGTAATTTTTTTCTTCATAATTATTATATTTCATCTTTCGTCAATCTCGTATTCGTGTTCATACCTCTTCCATCCTAACCAGTTCCCATCCGCAGAACTGCATGATGATCTTGTGCATCATTCCACTAGCTCTTCGCACGCCACCATCTCAACTCCGCGATATACCACATACACCTTATGGAGCGTAGTGGTGCCAATCTGCTCTTTGGCATTGACAGTGTCGGCATAGCAGCATACTTGGGCTTTTGCCTGCTCGATGGAGGAAGCCACCTGGGCATCTGTCGCCTTGCTGTTGAGATATTTCAGTTCAATGATATAAGAGTGGTCCATGTCGTCGTATATCTCCTGGCGAGGACGGAGGAAGATGTCGGCATAGCCATTCTGATTATCAAGTTCGGAGATGGGACGATAGAACCGGCACATACTCGTCAAGGCAAGGGTGAAGCCATGCACAAATGACTCGCCCTTTTGGCGGTCGCGTTGTGAGGCGAAGGTGTAGATACTGTCGGCGATAAACTGGAAGAAGGGTTTGAAGTCGCCACAATATGCCATGAGCTGTTCTTTCTTCCTGATGTCATAATCGTCGTATGTGAGGTCGTTGTCGCTATATGTGTCAAGGAGATAGGAGAATATCTGCTCACGAACAACCTCATTGGGTATGATAAATTTGGTGTCTCCCTGATAGCGACCTCCAATTGTGACCAATCCGAAGTAATACAACAGGCTGATAAAGTTGTTGTCCTTGGCGATATCCTCAGCAGGGAATCCTTCCTTTATCTCTCCAGTGACAAAGCCTTGCGACACAAGTGTCTGTATAACTGATGCGTCATGGGCAAACTCCTTGTCCTTGCGTATGAGCATACGAAGCTTGTTATAGTCAACACGGATGTTATCATCGAGCATCGTATCGGGAATTCTGCATCTGTTGTCCAAATATTTATACATAAAGGACAGAACCATGTTGGAGTTGTACATGGTTGTTTCGCCATAAGCTTGTTTTGCAAAGCAGTAGTTGTCGTAGTAAGGCTTCATGATCTCTATGAGTTCATCAACGGTGTGATGGAACTCATAATGCTGTGAGTAGTAGGTCAGCATCTCGCGCACTTCCTCTTCGGTGAAGCCTACCATCTCGTTGAAGCCGTAGGCGAGGGAATAGTTGGTGCCGATGTTGAATCCGCTCGTGAGGTCGTCAAGTGTCACGGGACTTACGCCTGTGATGAATACACGTTCGATGGATGAGTAAGTGCCAGACTTTATGGTGTCGAAGAATGTGCGCAAATAGCCTGTGCCATGTGTCTCCTTACGGTATTCTTTTTCACGCGTGGCATCCGAGAGTATATTGTTGGTGAAATGGTCATACTCGTCGATGAAGAGATAGATCTTCTGACCAGCCTTTGAGCATTCTTCATACAAATAATCCAATTGTTCAACGCAACCATTCTTTTTATTGAGCTCTTCCTTAATTCCAACTGGCAAGTATGCAGCATATTGGTCACAAAACGAGTTGAAACGAGTATTGCAATGTGCATCCATCGAACTTCGGTAGTTACCCAAGTCAGCATTTATCACTGCAAAGTTGAGGTTCATGACAAGATACTTGTTGCGGTTGGGCGTTGGATTCTTGCCTATAGACAGGTCGCCATAAAGTCGCTCAAACTTGTCAGCTGCATTAATGTCATAATAGTGGTGTAGCATCGACATGGTGAGACTCTTGCCAAAACGGCGAGGGCGGATAAAGAAGAAGTAGCGATTGGAGTTCTCAATCTTCTCTATAAATCGAGTCTTATCGACATAGTAATAGTTGTCTTCGCGAATTGCCACGAAGTTCATCATGCCGTAGGGAATACCCAGAGGTTTTACTGCTGTATTTTGTTCTTTCATACGAAATTATGCCATGTTGTATATTATTCAAGTGCAAATATACGATATTTTTTTCGAATAGCCGCAAATTATTATTTTTTTTAAATAATAAAAGAAAATTTTAATTTTATTATCAGCGTTTCAACGTTTCAGCGTTTCAGTTGTTTTTCCGACTTATTACAAAATGATTTGTATTATAGAAAATGTATAAATTATAATTTTTCAAAAAAATATTGTGAAAATGCTTGTTATATGCTGAATAATCACTACCTTTGCTAATAAATCACAATTTTGCATATATGAAACATTACGATTACCTTATAGTTGGTGCTGGACTTTATGGTTCGATGATGGCATACAGGCTTGTAAAGCAAGGCAATAAATGCCTTGTAATTGATAAACGCGGGCATTTGGGTGGCAATATTTATTGTGAAAAAATCGACGGAATCAACGTGCACAAGTATGGTGCGCACATCTTCCACACGTCAAACAAGGAGGTGTGGGATTTTGTCAATTCGATAGTGCCGTTCAACAGATACACCAACTCACCGTTGGCAAGGTATAAGGACAAGCTTTATAATCTTCCTTTTAACATGAATACCTTCTCAAGGATGTGGAATATATCCACACCAGCTGAAGCCATGCAGATAATCGAGGAACAGAGGCGTGAGGCTAAGGAAAAACTCAATGGGCGCGAGCCGCAGAACCTGGAGGAGCAGGCACTGATGCTTGTGGGCAAGGACATATATGAGATTCTTATCAAGGAATACACCGAGAAGCAGTGGGGCAGGAAGTGCGTTGACCTTCCGCCGTTTATCATCAAACGCCTGCCTGTGAGGTTTGTGTTTGACAATAATTATTTCAATGATTTATACCAGGGAATTCCTATCGGAGGATACAACAAACTGATTGACGGGTTGTTGAAAGGATGTGATACTAAGGTAGGAGTGGATTTCTTTGACAGGTGTTCAGATGAACCAAATGTTGACAACTGGAGAGATTATGCAGACAAACTGGTGTTTACTGGCAAGATAGACGAGTTCTATGCTTATCAGTTTGGCAAACTTGACTATCGCAGTCTTAGATTTGAGCATGATGAATATGATGTGCCTAACTACCAAGGCAATGCCGTCGTGAATTATACCTCGGCGGATGTGCCTTATACAAGAACCATCGAGCATAAGCATTTTGAGATGTTCGGCGACAAGGTTTATGATATCCCCAAAACTGTCGTGTCAAGGGAATATCCCCAGGAATGGCAGGAGGGATTGGAACCGTATTATCCTGTGAACGACACTAAGAATATGGAGCTTTATGCTCGATACAAGGCATTGGCAGATAAGGAAGAGGATGTAGTGTTCGGCGGCCGACTTGCCGAATACAAGTATTATGACATGGCTCCGATTGTTGAACGAGTATTGAATATGTGATTATGGCAGATGTAAAGATTATGGTATGCGCCCACAAGGATGTGAAGCTACCGAAAAATGATTGGTTTTTCCCGATACAAGCGGGGGCAGTTTTACATGATGCAATCCCCGGGTTCACAGGGGATAACTCGGGGGATAATATCTCTGATAAGAATCCGCATTTTTGTGAGTTGACTTGCCATTATTGGATGTGGAAGAACGAGAAGGCGGATATAGTCGGGTTGAATCATTATCGCAGATACTTTGACTTTGAGAGACATTGGCCAATGTTTTCTCCCGACCGCAGTTTTACGACCATAGATTATATTGACAAACCATATCGTTTCCCTGACTTGGACAAAATGTTAGGTACAGAATGTGACATAATCCTTCCTCCGAAACGTTATTATCCATACAGTGTAGGTACGCAATACAAGGTTTTCCATCTTGTTAACGACCTTAATATCCTTAGAGATGTTATCTCGGATTTGTCGCCTGACTATCTTCCGGCATTTGATCGTTTGATGAATGATGAGAACGGTTATTCAGGATATAACATGTTTATTACCAGATGGAAACATTTTGATGGATATTCAGAATGGATGTTTAAGATACTGTTTGAGGTGGAACACAGGGTAAAACTATCTCCATATCCCGACCAGGCACGTATTTTCGGGTACATGTCCGAACGACTTATCAATGTATATTGCATGAGGCATAACCTTAGGGTGAAGTATGTACCGGTGATAATGCCCATAGAGGACAGGTTTGTTAATCCTTCGAATCTTAGGTATTGCTACTGGAAGTTTAGGAATTCTTTAGCGTTTAGGATATCATAAACTTTGAATTTGAAAGTAATTGATGTCCCAATAAAGTCATTTGTATGATAACATCATGCTTTTTATCTTTTTAGTGATGAATAGCAATGCGATCTTTATGAAGGTAAGAGGTGATGTTCTAATGCTTAAAAATAAATCATACAGGCATTGTTTAACATCTTTCTGTATCAACGCCCTCTCAAATAGAGTCTTCGCAATGGTGTTGTCTATAGGTTTGCGTGCAACAACGGGAAAGTTTTCCTTTAGACATTCAAAATGCTCAGGATTATTCATCTTGCACTTTATGAGTGCATTTTGATTATATGTAAGACCTTCTCCTTGGATTCTATAAACTGACATTTTTCTGCTAATGCCTCTGATTTTCCCTGTCATCGCACAACTAAGAATAATGAATATGTCATAGTTTTGAATGCGCTCAGCGCCCTTGATATTAGCATAGAAATCCATTGCTTCTTTCCTGCATACTACAGAAGCAGTGGGAACTGTCCAATTAATGAATATGTCAGTAGCATCATAATCTTTGTCTTCAATATTTTCGCAATTGATCCATGCTATAGTATCACATTCATATTTTTTTACTGCACTATGGAAACACATAGAATAATCTGGATGAGATTCAAGAAAATCTATTTGGGTTTGGAGTTTGTCTGGGGATGTCCAATAATCATCTCCTTCACAAAATGCTATATACTTGCCAATTCTAAAGCGATTATTCATTATGTTAATGATATGTTTTAGGCCTCCCTTGCTCCATTGGTTTTCTGTTTCAATAACGGGAATGATAATGTTAGGGTACTTTTGGGCATAGTCAAGAATTATATCTGTAGTACCATCTGTTGACTTATCATCATGAACTATTACGACAAACGGGAAATTTGTCTTTTGCATAATAAATCCATCAAGTGCATCCTTGATAAAACTTTTTTGATTATAAGTAATGCACCAAACTGCCACAGTATATTGTTTTCTATCCATATTACTTTTGCATTAACTTTATTAAAAAGAATAATTTGTGGTCTGCAAGCCAATATTTGAATTTTTCACGTTTTGTGTAGTTGATTTTGCGCCAAATACCTTTGGTTTCAGGAAAGCAATTATTGTATTCATCATAATCCAAAAATCTGTTATTCAAAAAATTGCTTCGAATGTTGAATTTCCTAAGCATAAGTTGCTCAATAATGACCTCATTGTTGATATTTTGATTCTTGAAAAATGATTCCACTTCCATAACAGCCTTCATATGATCTTTTATTCCTCTTTTTATTTGTGATGAAAGCCGTGATTTATTTAATTGGATATAATGATATAGATGTTGTTCTACATGTTTGAATGAATTAGCATAAAAAAATAGTTTTATTGATATAATATAATCTTCTCCAACATTTATAGTACTATCTATCTTGAAATTACTATATAATGATTTCTTAACAAGCAATTTCCATAACACAGGTGTTATTTGAAAATTTATTGTTTTAATCATATTATCAAAACATGTACCAGCAAAATTATCATAATTAGCTTTGGTTCTTCCATTGGCATATTCCCAAAAGAAATCACAACCTACGATATCAATATTGCCATTGTCGGTAGCCTCAACCATGGTTTCAATCATATTTTTTTCTATCCAGTCGTCACTGTCAATAAATTGTACATAGTCGCCATCCGCCTCTGCCAACAGGTCAATACGAGTTTGGGCAATTCCCTTATTTTCTGAATGTCTTATTATTGTATATCTTTCAGAGCTAATTGAGTATTCTGCTAATTTGGATTGTAACACCATCAAACTATTATCGGTAGAACAGTCATCTGCAAAAACAAAATTGACATTAGTGTAGGTCTGGGAAAAAATTGTATCCAGACATTTGCCAATGAATTTTTCCACATTATAAATGGGAACCAATATTGAAACCCTAATACTGTTCTTCATACGATTATTGTTTTATTTTTAATAATAATGTGCCTATGCGGTGCAACAGTCTGTCTATGCTGTATCTTTGTCTGAGTATAGGTGTTAGAGATTGAGTAAGACATTCAGATTTTTTCATGTTTTCATAATCCTGCAACACTCGTTGGGGAAACATGGTGCGCATCACTTCAAATTTCTCATTCCATGTCTTTTCAGGATTTGTAGTGCTCACTCCATCTACGTCAAACTTTGATACAACTATATCAACGAATCCCACAGAACAATTATCATATATTATAGCATCTACAAAAAATTTCCAATCGGAGGTAATCTTTAATGTTTCGTCGTATGGATACTTTTCCAGTAGTTGCTTTTTGATAAAAGCTCCTTGATGGGGAATAGTACTTGAATATAAAAAATACATTGTCAACTGCTGAGGTTGGTGCATAAATTCCTTGCCTTCATCAGTTAGAACCCTGCCGACAATAATATCATCTGTTCTTTGAGAGTATTCTATCCTTTCTATAACTCTATCATTGTAGAACACATCCCCCGAATTCATAAATATCAGATATTCTCCATGGGCAACTTTCACTCCCTTGTTCATAGCGTTATAAATGCCGCCGTCTTTTTCTGATACCCAATAGGAGATTTTGTCTTCATAATCTTTTATGGCATTTACACTGCCATCTGATGAACCTCCATCGATAATCAAATACTCATAATCAGTATAAGTCTGATTGACTACGCTTTCTATTGTACGGCGAAGTCCATCGGCATTATTGTAGTTGATTGTTATTATTGAGTATTTCATCTCTATGTTATTTTGACTTGATAATAAAAATTTTCAGCAAAGATACAAAGAATATTCTATTCAACCAAACTAATCTGTAAAAAACTTCATCATTTTGCATCAATATTGTGGATTTTCTTGTTATTTTCCATTTTTTTGAGCCTTTTATGTAAAATAATGAGGATTATATGGAATGTTTTTAGTATTTTTGCAGCGTATTATAGAAATTAATGTGTATTGTTGATATTAATATGTTATATTGAAATACTGAAGAAGATGATGAAGTGGAATAATCCGTGGTGCAGGATGATTGTCCTGACAATGATTGTTGTTGGTGGGTTGACGGCTTGCGAGGGCGGCAGCGACAAACCGAAAGTTGTGGTGTGCGTACCGGTGTATGGACAGAGTCTTGCCATGGGCGAGGAATCGGAACTGGTGACTGACATTGACGGATTGACGAAAAAATGGAACGGAAGACTTGTGGGCGAAGGACTTGACGATGAGTTCGGATATTACGAGGATAGAAGTTGGAAGAAAAAGATAAAGAGACTTATCAGATATGACAACCGGAGAAACGAGAACTCGGCGTTTGCTATGGGAGAGGCACTTGCCGGAGCATTGGGCAAGGACACGATGGTGTGTGTGTTTGCCGACGGAAGAGGAGGAACGGCTATCTCTAATCTTATCAAGGGGAGCTATCCTTATGATGCTCTTATCCAGGATATACAAAAATCATACGACGAGGCAAGAAAAAAAGGTATGGAATTTATCGTGCCTGCCGTGTGTTGGATGCAGGGCGAGAGCGACATGTTTGACTATACGAGGGTGAATTACCGAAAATTATTATGCCAGTTTGCTGCAGATGTCAATAAGGATGTTAAGAGCATCACTGGACAGAAGCGCGACGTGAAGATTGTGGGTTACCAGTCGTGTTGCTTGGCTAAATGTTATAAGTTTGTTCCCGAGAACTATGAGTGCTATGAGATTTCAGTGCCTCAGGCTCAGATGCAACTAATCAGGGATGATTCTTGTTTTGTTGCTGGTACGCCTGTGTATTTCCTGGATTTTGTTGATGACAGAATTCATCTCGACGGAAAGAGTCAAACGGTTGTCGGACGATATAATGCAGCTGCGGTATTGGATATTCTGCGTTATGGATATTCTGATCGTGGACTTTATCCCGTAGATATAAAGATAGAAGGAAAGATTGCAATAATTGATTTTAATAAGAATGACAGTAAGAAGTTGGTTGATAATGGTGGCAAACTCGAATTTGACACTATCAACGTGAACAAGGTGAAGAACTATGGATTTAGTGTGATAACTCCTGATAATAAGGATATTGCCGAAAAAGTGACTATTGTTGACAATAAGATTGTCATAGAATGTAATGCCGACGCAAAAGGATGCAGAGTGAGATATGGCGCCAACGGCGAGAAGAACAAATCAGGCAGACGATTGGGCGCCCGAGGAAATCTTCTCAGGCGCAATTCGTCGATGATACCGGAATGGTGTTATATGTTTGACGAAGCCACAAACGAGAGATAGAAGGATAGCTCTATCAAGAGGAATAGTGCTCCGCAGCAATCGCCTGTGTAGCCTTGAAGTCGATGCCATATCAGGCGATATAGGAAATACATCACAATGCATGGGGCGAAAACGAGATATTCCCAATGGATTAGGATTCCGTTATGACTTGACCAGAGGTATAGGGCAAGCACTGGCAATAATCCCTGAACGGCAAGACCGATGCCTGATTTCAACGGCGGTCGGCGATACACAACCTTTGCCTTGGCTTCGGATTCGGTGCGGGCATAAGGCATCATACTGATTATCTGCGAGGCAACCATCTTGGAGAAAGGATCTCCTGCGAAAATGACAATTGCGGCTGTTAAAGGCGGAAGACTATATAGACAGAAAAAGAGCAACAGAACATAAACAAGCAAACCGATGACTCCGTATGTTCCGATGCGTGAATCCTTCATGATGTCGAGAATGCGCTGGCGGTCGTGACCACCGCCGCCAAATCCGTCGAAGAAGTCGCAAAGTCCATCTTCGTGCAAAGCGCCAGTGACAAGGAGACGCATGGCTATGGCAAGAACCACGGCAATGGGATAGGGGAACAGCAAACTAGTGCCATAGAGAGTTGCTGCCATCAATCCGCCTGTAATCCAACCGGCAAGCGGCCAATACTCAACAACACGTCTGTAGCAACTCTTGTCGGGTTGGGCGAGTCGCCAAAAGGGCAGGCGAGTGAAGAATATCAGTGCGGCAAGTGGAGTTTCCCACCATCGCGTATTGTCAATGGATAATCTCATTGTCAGAAATATTTGGTTATGTTGGCATTCTGGAAATTATTCATCTCGTTGATCATCCTGACGGCACTGTCGATGATGGGGAATGAGCATAATGCACCTGTTCCCTCGCCAAGACGAAGTCCTAAGGACAGTAGCGGTTTGGCATTGAGAAGACTGAGCATACGGGCATGCCCGCCTTCGTCGCCGCTATGACCGAAAATCATATAATCGACAATGTCGGGATAGAGTCGTGAGGCTGCGAGAGCGCAAGCTGTCATAATGAATCCGTCAACCATGATAATCAGATGACATTCGGCTGCACGAAGCATAGCTCCGATAGCGGCAACCATCTCAAATCCACCGAAATAGCGGATGATATTTTCAGTATTACTGCAATCAAGACCGGATGACTTAAAGTTTTCTACAGCCTTGTTGAGTATCTCGTATTTGTGGCGTATTCCCACGTTGTCAAGACCCGCTCCGGCTCCTACACATTCCTCAAGAGGAATATTTCCAAAGATACTCATCCAAATGCTCGAAGGCGAAGTGTTGGCTATTCCCATTTCTCCGATACATATAATGTCGCTGCCGTCGTTGAAACAAGCATCTGCCATTTCGGCTCCTACATTCAAAGCCTGTTGGTATTGCTCAAGAGACATCGCCGGTTCGTAAAGGAAATTGCCAGTACCATTGGCTATCTTGCGATTGATGATATCGGGATACATTCCGAGGTCGTAATCAACACCGACATCTGTTATGCGAAGTTTGAAACCATGCTGGCGGCAGAACATGTTCACTCCTCCGCCACCACGGGTGAAGTTGATCATCTGTTGCCATGTAATCTCTCGCGGAGACACACTCACTCCCTCGCGCTCAATTCCATGATCGGCACCGAATAGAAGATGGCACGGATTATGAAGTGTGGGATGGAGCGTCTGCTCAATAAGACAGATCTGCAATGCCAACTCTTCGAGACGACCCAACGAACCTTTGGGTTTGTTGAGATTGTCTATCTTGTCGATTATCGCCTGACGCAACTTGTCATCCGGCTTATGAATATTGAATTTCGTCATACAATCCTTAACTCTTAATTCTTAACTCTTAATAACAACAGGAATTCCACTTACCATTAAGATTACTTCGTCGGCACATGAAGCCACATATTGGTTCATCCAACCTTCGAGGTCGGTGAATCGCCTTTGGATGGCATTCTCACTTACACCGCCACTGCCGATTTCGTTGGTAACGAAAATGAATGTTGCATCCTGGGCAGTGAATTTGTCGAATTCTTTTTTCAGACATTCAAGAGCGTCATCTACAGATGGTTGTTCCCATTCTGCCTTTTCACGCGAAAAAAAGAAGTTGGTGCACCAAAGAGTGATGCAGTCGATGACAACAACTCGTCCTGACACGTCATGACGACTGAGTAGCTTCTCCTCTTCGATATTTGTCCATTGAGGACCTCGGCGCTGTTGGTGTATCGTGACACGCTGGCGGAATTCCTCATCCCATATATGTGCCGTGGCGAGATATATGGGATTTTGGGAAAGCGAGAGTGCAAGTCGTTCGGCTTGTTGGCTCTTGCCCGAGCGTTGTCCGCCTGTTATAAGTATTATCTTTCTCATTTCTTTTCCTTGATGATTCCATGACGATAGGCATAGAGCAGTTTTTTGAGATCTTCAATCTGCATCCGCAGTTCTGCTCCCTTGTCGGTGTCGGCCACACGCATACGATGAGCCGACATCTCAACAATCTGCGTTGTGCTCTTGATGTCGGTGCCCTTGAGTATTGACTCCGAAGCACTCATAAACGGTTCGTGCTGAACAAGTTGGAACCCACGACTATGATACACCAATGTATATCCGGCAATTCCCGTTTCCTTATGATATGCCTCACTGAATCCTCCGTCGATAACCATCAGTTTGCCGTTGGCCTTGATAGGATTTTCTCCTTTCGAGGCATGCACAGGCACATGTCCGTTGATGATATGTCGGTTGGCCCCCTTTACTTCAAAAGCATCGAGAATACTGTCGCATATCTGCTCGTTGTCGCGCAGTTTGAAGTAGTTGCCTTTCTCTTCTTTATATATCTCCTTGTCGGTGAGGAAATACCGCTCGAATGTTGCCATTTTAGATTTGTCGAACAAAGGACTATCCTTGCCGCACCACAGATATAGGAAATAGTCGATGGCATATTTCCGTTCGTCGGCGGGTGTATCGTTGGTGAAAGCCGAACGAATGAGCATTCCCGTCTGTTGCATCAGTTCGCGACCGCTGAATTTCTTTCCAGGATAGAGTTCCACTTCCTTTAGTGTTCCATCGGCATTCAGTGGCACAGAGGCATGAAACAGCAGATTACTGTTATAGATAGCATACATGCAGCCATGACTGAGGATGTAAGAGATATGCTTGTGGAGTTTTTCGCTTACCATGAAAGAATGATGCAGTTTGCCCATAAGCAACTTTTCCTCGTATGTCAGTTCGCTGGGATGTTCAGGATCGATGGTGGGGAAAGAGTTGCTTGTCATTTCGTATTCCTTACCATCGATGGTGCAAACTCCGCGTGAGTAGTCAACATTGTCTAACATACATCTGTCGGTCATGTTCCATTCGGGGCGACGCTTGAAGATCTTCGCTTCCTCCTTAAACTGAATAACACTAATAGCCTTGTGCATCTTGGCGGTGAGCTGCAAGTTCTTCTCATCCATAGTCATTCCTTTCAGCAGTTTGGGAATAAACTCGGTGCAAGGGTCATCGCCATACACATCCATGGCAAACGTGGCAAGCGGAACAAGGTTTATGCCGTAGCCTTCCTCGAGTGTGGCAAGATTGGCATATCTGAGCGACAGTCGCAACACATTACAGATGCATGCATCATTGCCGGCAGTGGCTCCCATCCAAAGAATGTCGTGATTGCCCCATTGTATATCCCACGAGTGATATTTCATCATTGTGTCCATGATGATATGTGCGCCTGGTCCTCGGTCGTAAATGTCACCGAGAAGATGAAGTTGGTCGATGGCAAGGCGCTGGATGACATTGCACAAGGCGATGATGAAATCGTCGGCTCTGCCGGTGGATATGATAGTGTCCACTATTCCTGCTACATATTTTGCCTTGTCATAATCGTCGGTGCGCTCGTGGAGCAGTTCCTCGATGATATAACTGAAATCACCGGGAAGGGATTTTCTTACTTTCGAACGGGTGTATTTGCTACTTACATCCCGGCATACCTTCACCAGTTGGTGGATAGTGATATGATACCAGTCGTCGATATCTTTCTCTGAAGCCTTGATAATTTCGAGTTTCTCTTCCGGATAATATATCAGTGTGCAGAGTTCTTGCTTCTCACTCTCGCGGATGTCGTTTCCAAATAGTTCGTTCACCTTTCGCTTGATATTTCCCGAGGCATTCTTGAGAATATGGCGGAATGCCTGATACTCTCCATGCAGGTCGGCCATGAAGTGCTCGGTTCCTTTAGGCAGATTTAGTATGGCTTCAAGGTTTATAATCTCGGTGCTCGCAGTTGCCACCGAGGGAAATGACTGTGACAGGAGGCTTAGATAGCGTATATCCCTGTCGATGTCGCATTTATGATAATTTTTTTGCGGATTAGTTTCCATATATATATTATTTTTATATTACTTCCGATATCATATTATTTGCAATTCATTGTCGATCATTGATGCCAGTTTTCTCGTACGAGCGTTGTCCTTGGGAGGAGTGAGCATGAATCCTTCTTCCATGCATGTATAATCGCTCATGATCTGCATAAGGCTCATGACAAACTTGTCAAGTCCCTTGAGTTTCATTTCCTCAACAAGAGCAGTTTCGTCAACCAACACTCTACGCATCTGATATGCAGTCTCAACGATGTCCTTTAGTACGAGTTGACCGTTAGCTGCGTGTTTTTGCAATACATTTATAAACTTACAGAGACTGTCGGTGTGATAGCCTTTGTCGTCGGCGATAACAGCTGGCAGAGGTTTGACATCCTTACTGAACAATCCCTTGGGCTTATCTGCCTTAGGCAAATAGCACGGAATAGCATCTGGTTTTATATCTGTATGATTATATCCGATAGTATCCTCAGCGTCTAAGATTGTATCGGCAATCGACGTGTGATAAGCATATATCTTTATTCGTCGCCATGCAAGTGGCGAAAGACTGCTAATTGAAGCCTTCTCATCATCGGTGAGCCATTTTTCCTCGCGAGTCACTCCGGCCTTTATCAATGCTGCGAAGGCAATGCGTTCTTCATCGTTGAGCAATGCAAATGTGTGGCTGTCCATCACCTTATTATATGTATTAAGCATCTTGATAGCCATTTCCTTCTCGGTGATCGTATCGGTGATCATAGAGTTTTTTACTACCTCGATTCTTGGATTCCAATCAAGACGCTTCATGCAAGTTTCCTCCATCTTTCCCATCACCACAATAGAGAAAGCATCTCTCAAAATCTTTTTCTGATATGCAATGATACGCGGAAGATGATTCTTCCAATAATCTTGCTTGATAATCCACGGCTCCAGTTGGCCATGCGGAGATACCACAATCCTAACATTATTCTGCTTAGCCTTTCTCTCGAGAATCAAATCAGAGTCGCGCCAGCATCCGTGGAAGTGCAGGATATCCACATGTGAGTTTTTTATCAACTTTAACGCATCATGCAACGACGAGGCACTGACATTCTCAATACTATTATCTCCCGAGAGATAGTTGAGAGGAGTCATTGCCCCCGATAAGATGTCGATATAATCCTTCGACATCTTGTCGCTTGCCGTATAATAATGCAATATTCTCATTTCGTTATATCTTTAACGTCTGATGAAATCTTCTTTATTACTTCTGATGAATTTTATATTCAAGAATGTTTTGCGCCATATCTCCGACATTTCGAGGAATGGTATCTTCCATGCGGCGATGTCTTCGTCGATGGCTTTCATTGCCTTCGAAGCTATCCATGTCTTAATGAGATAGTTGAAGACAAGCGAAACACCGGCAGCAGCTGTGATTATGTATAATCCGAAGACTGCCGACACACCGATGGCTGCAATGAGCGCCACGAATGTGGCATGCAGCAAAATCGTGTCGATGATTACGGGCAAATGATACGCCATACTGCGCTCAAGATGACGTGAAGTCATGATGAAGAACAGTTTCTCGTTTATCCATCCTTTCTTTGTCGGAGCCTCACGAATGACAAGCGCATCGCTCTCTGTGGCAACAGATGTATTGTAAGGCGTGGCATATTCATTGACAAGAAAGTCGTATTCACCGCGCAGAAATTTCAGATTCTTCAAAAAACCGTTATGCTTCATGAATATATCACGACGCACGGCAAGGTTTCGTCCGCAATATGCGTATGCCGTTGAGTTTTGTGCCTTCTTGAGTTGGCGAAACCATGATTTGATGTTGTCGAGTCGCTCGTAGTCGGTGGCGTTTTCGTCATATCTTGTTTCGCCGAGAATCAATTCGGAGTTATTGTCGCAATGCGATGCCATTGTGGCAAGCCAATTATTCGACGACGGATGGCAATCCGCTGACATTATCACCAGCCACGGATACTTTGCAGCTTTCACTCCGATGGTAATTGACAGTTTGCGGCGACTCAGATAATGACTCGTGTCGGGAATGAAAGTAGTGTAAAGATTGGCATATTGTGATTTCAGCCGTTTCAATACATCTTCGGTCTCGTCGTTTGACGATTCGTCAACTACAATCACCTCATATTTTCCTGAATACTCCTGCTCGAGTAAATTGGGCAGATTCCTTTCTATCTCCATCGCATTGTTGTGGACGGGGATAATGATAGAAAAACCGGGCATTTGCATGTTTTCGCCTGATTTTCCATTAGATACAGATGACTCCGAATCCAAATCGGGTCGTCTAAAAAGAACATTACAGAATGGGGTGGCTACCGCTATGAGCAGGAGCACACCACATACTGTAATTGTTAGTGTGTCAAATATTAGCATACAAATTAATTATAGTGCGCGCAAGTCCTCTGTGGTATAGCCCACAGGCAGAGGACGGCAATTGTATTGCGAAGCCATAATCTCGCCGTAAGCACCAGCTGAGCGCATGGCGATTAGGTCTCCGCGTTTTGTAGCATTGAGAGGCACCTGCTTGCCGAAGACATCACTCGACTCGCAGATAGGACCAACAACGTCGTATTCCTCAACCGGAGCATCACTCGACAGATTTTCTATCTTGTGATATGCCTGATAAAGGGCAGGACGGATGAGGTCGGTCATACCCGCATCCACAATGGCGAATTTCTTCACTGAACCTTGTTTTACATACAGTGTGCGAGTGATCAGCGAACCACATTGGCACACTACTGCACGACCGAGTTCGAAGTGGAGTGTCTGTCCAGGACGCAGTTTGAGATGACGTGCATAGGTATCGAAATACGCCTTGAAATCGGGCACCGGTACACGGTCGGGATTCTCATAGTCAACACCAAGTCCGCCGCCCACATTTATGTTCTCGGGAATGATGCGGTTAAGCTCAAGTTGGTCTTGCAATTCGTTGATACGGTTGCACAAAGCCTTGAAGTCGCCCATGTCAAGTATCTGAGAACCTATATGGAAATGTAATCCTACAAACTTAACGTTTTTCATCTCGGCAGCCTTTTCGATCACATTCACCATGTCTTCCATGGCAATACCGAATTTGTTTTCAGCCAAACCAGTAGTGATGTTGGCGTGTGTGTGAGCGCCTACATTGGGATTGATGCGGAATGCCACTCTTGCCACCTTATTCTTGGCAGCTGCCAATTCATTGATGACATCAAGTTCGGCAAGACTCTCTACATTGAAGCAGAAGATATCCTTGTCAAGACCGAGATTAATCTCCCAATCGCTTTTGCCGACTCCGGCATACACGATACCATCGCAGGGGAATCCAGCCTTGCATGCAGCTTCGATCTCACCACCGCTCACACAGTCGGCACCAAGTCCAGCCTCACGGATAATGGCGAGCAACTTGGGATTGGCATTAGCCTTAATGGCATAATGAACCTTGAATCCCTCGTGCTTTCCTGATTCCTCGTTGATAGTGCGCAGTGTAGTGCGCAGCAAGTCGGTGTCGTAGTAGTAGAACGGTGTTCTTACTTTTTCAAATTTATCAATGTTGTGCATGTGTCTAAAAATCTTATTTTCAAATTTATTAATTCCTAATCCCTAGTTCCTAATTATTAAAGAGCGTATCGCTAAGGCTCTGGAGCGCGCGTTTCTTGTCGCTCTCCTTGATAAGGAACGAGATGTTGTAGTTGCTGCCTCCGTATGAGATCATTCTCACGGGAATACTCTTCATGGCCTCGGTGGCAAGAGTTTCAAATCCTACGTTGCTCCAGTCGAGATCACCCACTACGCAGATGATACACATGTCGTTGTCAACAGTGACTGTGCCGTATTTCTTGAGTTCGTTGACAATATCGTCGAGATGAGTATTGTTGTCGATACTCATTGACACTCCAACCTCAGATGTGCATACCATGTCGATAGCTGTCTGATAGCTTTCGAAAATCTCGAATACCTTGCGCAGGAACCCTGTGGCGAGCAACATTCGGCTACTCTTGATCTTGATGGCAGTGATATTGTCCTTGGCAGCCACAGCCTTGATCTTACCGAATTCGGTTTTGTTGCTGATAGTTGTGCCCTCAGCCTCGGGATCCATGGTGTTGAGAAGTCGCACGGGAATACCGGCAAACTTGGCTGGCTGCACGCATGTCGGGTGGAGAATCTTTGCACCGAAATATGCCAATTCGGCAGCTTCCTCGAAGTGGAGCTGATGAACAGGATCAGTCTTGTCAACCACACGCGGGTCGTTGTTGTGCATACCGTCGATATCGGTCCATATCTGTATCTCGTCGGCATTGATAGCAGCACCAATCAGCGATGCTGTATAGTCGCTACCGCCACGCTGCAGATTGTCAATCTCGCCATAGGCATTGCGGCAAATGAATCCCTGGGTGATATATACCTGTGCTCCTTCCTTGTCCTTGAGAATATCAGAGAGTTTCTCACGGATATACGAAGAATCGGGTTCGGCATTCTTGTCGGTGCGCATAAAGTCGAGTGCCGACAGCAGACAAGAGTTAATGCCTTGCTCCTGCATATAGTTCTGAATCATGTTAGTGCTCATGATTTCTCCCTGAGCCACGATACTCTTCTCCTCGAAGCTGGTGAAGAGCTCCTTGGTGAATGAGCGCAGATAATTGAACACTCCATAAAGGAAATTGCGGGTGTTCTCTTTCCATTCGTCTGTTGAGTAGAGTTCTTCAACATGTCGCATGTATTTTTGCTCGAGTTTGTTGATCACCTCGTTTGCTCCTTCCGGATTTTTCTTGTAGAGATAGTTCGAGATTTCAACAAGTGAATTGGTTGTTCCCGACATAGCCGAGAAAACGACGAGCACAGGATTGCCTGATGCAGTCACGAGTTTTGTCACATCCTTCATTCTCTGAGGAGTGCCGACGGATGTTCCGCCGAATTTCATTACCTTCATATTTCTATTTCTTTTTTAATTATCCGTATTATCTGTTGAATCATCAAAATTCATACTGATTTTGTTGTAGTCATCTGTTATTTCCTCCAATGCGCCGTCGGCACAACGATACACGATACCTGGATATTTGTCAAGTAGCGGAATATTGTGCGTGCTCATCACCACAGCCGTTCCTGTCTGAGTTATCTCTTTCAGCATTCTTATGATATTCTCAGCTGTTTCGGGGTCAAGATTACCAGTTGGTTCGTCGGCGATGATAATCTTCGGTTTGTTGAGTATTGCCCTTGCGATGGCTATACGTTGCTGCTCGCCGCCCGATAGTTCGTGAGGCATTTTGTCGGCCTTGTCGTCAAGTCCCACTTCGTTCAGCACCTCGTGAATTCTCTGGTCAATCTCATGTTTGTCCTTCCATCCAGTGGCCTTGAGCACGAAGCGCAGGTTTTTGTAAACTGTTCTGTCACCCAGCAACTGGAAGTCCTGGAAGATAATGCCCATCTGTCGGCGAAGCGCCGGAATATGCTTGCGCTTAAGTTTGAGCAGGTCATGATTGATGACGATAGCCTCATCCGCCTCATCAACATCAAGTTCGAAATAGAGAGTCTTCAACAGCGAACTCTTTCCCGAACCAACTTTACCGATAACATATATGAACTCGCCCTCGTCAACATGGAAATTCACGTTGGCAAGAATCGGTTCGTCGCCCGTCTGGAAGACATTGACATTCTTATAGTTTATCAGCATAATATTTTGATTGATATTTTAATTAATGCTTATGCCAATTAGGATCGTGTCTTACCTGCAGTTCTTTGGCGAGATCTTCGATGCGAAGTCCCTTGCTGGTGAGCAGCACGATGAGATGGTAGATCATGTCGGCACCCTCGTAAATCAGTCGGCCGTTGGTGCCGTTACATGCCTCGATGACAGCTTCGAGAGCCTCTTCGCCCACCTTCTGTGCCATACGGTTGACACCGTCTTTGAACAACGAGGTGGTATAGCTGCCTTCGGGCATTTCCTCATGACGAGTGTTGATGAAATCCTGCAAGAAAGTGAGGAAGAGTAGGGGATTAGCCTCATTCTTCTCTCCCCAACAGGTGTCGGTGCCTTTGTGGCATGTCGGTCCTGTGGGATTTACCTTTACGAGCAGAGTATCGTTGTCGCAGTCAACCATAATGTCAACCAGTTCAAGGAAGTTGCCTGATGTCTCTCCCTTTGTCCATAGACACTGGCGCGAACGACTGAAGAAAGTCACCTTGCCTGTCTTGGTTGTCTTGTCGTATGCCTCTTTGTTCATATAACCGAGCATCAGCACCGTTTTTGTCTTTGCATCCTGGATGATAGCGGGAACAAGTCCGCCCATTTTTTCGAAATCGATTTCCATATATTTAATTATTTAATTTTTTATTTCATGTAGCGATATCATATTCTCACGTTCACTCCCTCATTGTTGAGGTATTGTTTGAGTTCCGGGATTGGTATCTCGCCGAAATGGAATACACTGGCAGCGAGAGCAGCATCGGCATGCCCTTTGGTGAATGCGTCGAGGAAATGCTCCTTCTTGCCCGCTCCGCCACTGGCGATTACCGGAATCGACAGTTCTGCGGCAAGTCTTGCCAAGGCTTCGTTGGCATATCCTTCCTTAACACCATCGTGATCCATACTTGTGAAGAGAATCTCACCAGCTCCGCGGTCTTGCGCCTCGCGTGCCCATTCGAAGAGTTGGCGCTCAGTGCGCTCGCGTCCGCCTTTCAGATAGCAATGCCATCCGTCGGGATCATGACGCGCGTCGATGGCGCATACACACACTTGAGATCCAAATCTGTTGGCTATCTCGGTGATGAGTTCCGGTCGGCGCAATGCTGCACTGTTGATGCTAACCTTGTCGGCACCAGCATATAACAGGCGCTCCACGTCGGCGAGTTCGTTAATACCACCGCCCACCGTAAACGGGATGTTGATCTCGGCAGCCACACGCGTCACCATGTCGGTGAATGTTTTTCTGCCCTCAAAACTGGCAGTAATGTCGAGGAACACCAGTTCGTCGGCTCCTGCATCACTGTATGCCTTACCCAGTTCCACCGGGTCGCCGGCATGACGCAGATTGACGAAATTCGTGCCTTTTACGGTTTGTCCGTCCTTGACATCGAGGCATGGTATGATTCTCTTAGCCAAACCGTTATGCTTTGCCCATGCAACAATTTGTTGAAGATCAATTTTGCCTTCATATATTGATTTACCAAACACTACCGAAGGCACTCCGTTGCGATTGAGCTCGTAGATATCCTCTTCAGAAGAAACACCGCCGCTGGCAATGAGATTGAGTTGCGGATACTTCTTCATGATGTCGGCATAGAGTTGAGTGGCTGGTCCGCTGAGCATTCCGTCCTTGGATATTTCGGTGCACAAAACGTTCTTTACACCTTTTTCTATATAATACGCGAGGAACGGCAACAGGTCCTGAGTGGAATCCTCTTTCCATCCGTTGATAGATATTTTCCCGTTTCTTACGTCAGCTCCAAGAATGATTCTGTCGGCACCATACCTGTCGAGCCATCCGGCAAACAGTTCGGGATGGGAAATAGCCACCGAACCAATCGTCACCATGTGAGCACCGTTGTCGAATGCCGCCTGGATATCCTCGTCGGTCTTGATGCCTCCGCCGAAATCCACGATGAGCGAAGTGGCTTGTGTGATTCTTCTCAGCACGTCAACATTCACGATATGCTTTGACTTTGCGCCATCAAGATCCACGATATGAAGGCGCTTGAATCCCGTTTTCTCGAAATGGATAGCCATTTCCACCGGGTCGTCAGCATATACGGTCTTGGTGTCGTAGTCGCCCTTGATCAGGCGAACGCATTTTCCGTCGATTATGTCTATGGCAGGTATGAGTTCTATCATATTCTTTCAATGTCTAAGAAGTTCTGTATAATTCTTTCTCCCACCTTTCCGCTTTTCTCGGGGTGGAACTGTGCCGTATAGAAATTGTCCTTATGCATACATGCGCTATAGGGCTGGATATAGTCGGCAGTGGCGATAGTGGCATCGCACAAAGGAACATAGAAGCTATGCACGAAATACACGTAGTCGCCCTCGTTGATTCCCTTCATCAATGGCGACGACAAGTTGGTGAGCCTGTTCCATCCCATGGCGGGAATCTTATCCTCGTGGCGCTTGGCAACGAATTTTTTCACTTCGGTGTCAAATACTCCAATACAATCAGTGTTGCCTTCTTCGGAATGGCGGCAGAGCAGTTGCTGTCCTACGCATATACCGAACACCGGTTGGCGCAGGTTGCGAATCACCTCGTCGAGACGTCGCTCCTTAAGATATTGCATGGCGCCGTGAGCCTCTCCCTGACCAGGGAAAATCACCCTGTCGGCTGCCATCAGTTTCTCGGGCGAGTCGGTGAGGTCGGGCTCTATACCCATTCGTCTCAGTGCGTTGACCACCGAATAGATATTGCCTGCGTTGTATTTTACAATAGCTACATTCATAACTCCAAATTATTAATTGGCAAAGAATCCCTAAATCCTAATCCCTAATTCCTCATTACTAACTAAAGATTATCGTCTTGTTGTGATAGGTGAGGATTTTTCTCTCGATATGCTTTTTGACGGCACGCGAAAGAACGATTTTCTCGAGGTCACGGCCTTTGAGCACAAGACTCTCGGGATTGTCCTTATGAGTGATTCTCACCACATCCTGCTCGATAATCGGTCCGGCATCCAGTTCGGCAGTCACATAATGACTTGTGGCACCGATGATCTTCACACCTCTTTCCCATGCCTGATGATAGGGTTTGGCACCGATGAATGCCGGAAGGAACGAATGATGTATATTAATAATGTGGTTGGGATAACTGGCAATCATATCGTCGGAGATAATCTGCATGTATCTTGCCAATACGATGAATGTGATTTTCTCCTTCTTCAGCAGTTCCATCTCCTGTTGCTCCACTTCCGCCTTGTTGGAGTGGTCTTTTTTGATTGACCACACGTAATATGGAATGTCAAACTGCTCAGCCACGTATCTCAAGTCCTCGTGATTGCTGACGATGCATGGTATATCTACGTTAAATTCCCCAGCCTTGTATCTTGCGAGAAGGTCGTAGAGACAGTGGCTCATCTTGCTCACGAAGATAGCCATGCGAGGCTTGACATCATTAAAATAAAGATTGGCTGTCATATCGTATCTCTGGGCATAGAGAGTGTCGATGTATTCCTTTATCTTTTCCCGTGGGATGAGGAACTTGTCGAGTTCCCATTCTATTCTCATGAAAAACACACCGTCCTCGCGGTCAACATATTGGTCGAGATAGACGATGTTGCCCAGATTATCCGTTATGAATTTGGTTATCTCCGTGATGATGCCCTGTTGGTCAGGACAGTGCAGCAGAAGTATTGCCGTTGGTTTCATTCTTTCTATACTTTATTGTTTTTTTATGTAAATTACAAATTTTCCTCTTCCTCGGGAGTTTTGAGGATGATACTCGTAGCTCCGATAGTGAAAAGTGTTCCGTTTTCGATCACTCGTCTTTCCCTGTCGCCGAGTATCTGGTTGTCCACGAATGTGCCTGTGTAGCTCGGACCGTCCCTGAGAATATATTTCAGTTTGCCCTTTTTGTCGCGACTCACACTGATGGTGCAGTGGTTTATGTCGATACTCGGGTCGTTGGTTTCGATGGGCGTATTAGTTTTGCTGCCCTTCATGTATCTGCCAATGACATTGTCTCCCATCTTCAGCGGAATCACCTGCTTGTAATGGAACACATTTTCGATTACCACAATCGAACCGACACCGTTGGCATTGGCGTTTTCGTCGGGATTATCCTCCTTCTGCGTCGCCTTAAGCTTTGAGGTTCCTATGCGTATGCCAAACTGCTTGCCGCATTCATGGCACTCGAATACGAGCGACTGTCCTTCTGTGTATCTCGTTTCGTCGAATGTGATATAATTGTCACATTTGGGGCATCTTACTCTTTTCACCTTCGTAATCCTGTTATCTTAAATTTTTCTCTTATTTCTTTTTTAATATCCAAGCCTGTTCAAACTCGTCGTTGGAGCGTATCTTCTGCAACTCGTTGTAAGCATCGTTCTCAGATGTGTAGTTGCCATAGATCACTCTCACCATCTTGTTGTTGACCATCGTATAGGCTTTGTCGAATCCCTTCTTGTGCAACTGCTCAACGTATCTATCGGCATTTTTCTGCGGAATGCAACTTGCCAAGACGATGCAGAACGTGTCTGTCTTCACAGTGGCTTTCTCTGAGGTCTTCCCGGAGTTATTCTCTGAGGTTTTCCTGGAATCTTTTATAGAGTTTTCTCCGGAATCTTTCATTGAATCTTTCATTGAATCTTCAACAGCTTCCTTTATGGATTTCTTTTGGAAATCCTTGTCTAAATTCTTCACTGTCGCTCCCTTGTCGCCCGACTTTATCTCGCTTATGTTGATGTTGTTCATCTGCGAGTCCTTAGGCATCAGTTTGCTGAAGAATGATGTTCCGTTGAAGTCGCCGATATTGACATTCTGAAGTCCGGAATGGGATATTGGCAAGAACACCAACAACAGCATGATGGCAGCTGCTGCGGTGATACCGGCGTTTCTCAACCACGACACCTTTATACAGATAGTCTTCTCGGTTTCTTCCTCGTCGATACTGTCAGTGTCGCCTTCCTGTTCCGACTGTTGCGGTTGGGGTTGGTCGAACACTTTGGTTGTGAGGGGAACAGTTGTCACACTATTCGCTTTCGTGGCGCTTGCACTTGTTTCCTCCGCCACATCCGTAACCATCGGTTTCATCTCAAACGAGCTCAACCCATACAATCCCGGAGTCAGTATTCCTGCCTCGCATGGGGTAAAGATGGTATTGCCGTCTTCATTCACCTCGAGCACTCCTATGTCGGTCATCTCATAGTATCCGTCGTTGGCCAATCGTTGGCACAACTCGTCCACCTCACTCTCAATCCTGCGCAGGGCTTCTGGATAACTTATATCGTAGGCTTCAATGTAAGATTGCACAAGAAGCGAGTCGTTGATTTTGAGCTGAGGGTTGAATCCGAGTGTGCGCAATGGGGGCAAGAACACACCGTCAGCCTCGTCGTAACGCGCTTCCACATGATGTGCTGTAAACCCGCCAAGTCCTGGAACAATGACACAGTCGTTGTCGAGTAGAAGTATTTCTATATGTCTCTCTAATTCAATCACGACTGCAAAATTACTGCATTTATCTGAAAAAACCAAATAATTTTTGCCTAAAATGAGTAAAAAAGCCAAAAAGCTTTCATTATTCCAATAATTTTGCTTACTTTTGCACCAAAATTTGAATTTTAAGGTAATTTTATGGACTATATTAAAACAGAAATTGATGGTGTTTGGATTATCCAGCCGAAGGTTTTCAACGATGCCCGCGGATATTTTTTCGAGGCATGGAAGAAGGAAGAGTTTGAGCAGCATGTAGGACATGTTGACTTTATCCAGGACAACGAGTCGAAGTCGTCCTATGGAGTGCTCCGCGGCTTGCATTATCAAAAGGGCAGTTTTTCACAGGCAAAGCTTGTACGCGTGATCAAGGGACACGTGGTTGACGTGGCTGTGGACATCAGACGCAACAGTCCTACGTTTGGCAAGCATGTCATGGTGGAACTGAGCGATGAAAACAAGCGCCAGTTCTTTATCCCGCGCGGATTTGCCCATGGATTCTTGGTTCTGAGCGACGAAGCTGTCTTTACCTATAAGGTTGACAATCCTTATGCGCCACAGGCCGAAGCAAGTATTCGTTTCGACGATCCCGAGCTTGCCATCCAATGGCCTATCGACGCCAAGGACATCCTTACAAGTGCCAAGGATCTGAGTGCGCTTGCCCTAAAGGATGCCGAACTGTTTTAAATCCATACGTCTTTAAATCCACTCATTATAAATATCTCAACTTTTTTTAACTACCAACATTATGAATATAGCAATTGTAGGAACTGGATATGTAGGACTTGTTTCCGGCACATGTTTTGCTGATACAGGTGCCAACGTGACATGTATCGATGTTGACGAGAAGAAGATTGAACGTCTGAATAACGGTGATATTCCTATTTACGAACCAGGACTTGACGAACTAGTAATGAAGAATGTGAAGGCCGGCAGATTGAAGTTCTCTTCTGATTTGGCTTCTGTTCTGAACGACCAGGAAATAGTGTTCTCGGCCGTGGGAACTCCACCCGATGAGGACGGAAGTGCCGATCTGAAATATGTGCTCCAGGTGGCAAAGACCATCGGTGAGAATCTCAACCGCTACCTTGTTGTAGTTACCAAGAGTACTGTGCCCGTGGGAACAGCCCGCAAGGTGCGCGAAACAATCCAGGCGGAGCTCGACAAGCGCGGAGTGGATATTCCATTCGACGTGGCAAGTAATCCGGAATTCCTCAAGGAAGGCAATGCCATAAAGGATTTCATGTCGCCCGACAGAGTTGTTGTGGGAGTGGAAAGCGAGAAGGCAAAGAAAACCTTGACCAAGCTCTACAAACCGTTCTTGATCAACAATTTCCGTGTCATTTTCATGGATATCCCTTCGGCTGAGATGACCAAATATGCAGCCAATTCAATGCTTGCCACTCGTATTTCATTTATGAATGATATAGCCAATCTGTGCGAACTTGTCGGTGCCGACGTTAATATGGTGCGCCAGGGAATTGGTGCCGACACTCGTATTGGCCGAAAGTTCCTCTATGCCGGTTGCGGATATGGCGGTTCTTGTTTCCCCAAAGATGTCAAGGCTCTCATCAAGACAGCCGACAAGGCGGGATATTCGATGGAAGTGCTCAAGGCAGTGGAACGTGTGAACGAGCGACAGAAGCATGTTTTGTTCGAAAAATTAGTAAAGGCATACGGCGGTGAGGAGAATCTTAAGGGAAAGACAATATCTCTTTGGGGATTGTCGTTCAAACCCGAGACCGACGATATGCGCGAGAGCACCGCACTCGTGATAATCGACAGTCTGCTGAAAGCCGGATGCAATATCCGAGCCTACGATCCAGTGGCAATGGACGAATGTAAGCGACGTCTGCCCGATGCTCCTATCAATTACTGCCGCGACATGTATGACGCCGTGCTCGACTCAGATGCATTGCTGTTGCTCACCGAGTGGAAGGAATTCCGCTTGCCCACATGGGCAGTAATCCGCAAGGAGATGATAAGACCTCTTGTTATCGACGGACGTAATATATTTGATATAGAGGAACTTGAAGAGAATGGATTCGAGTATCACTGCATCGGCAAGTGATATGTCACTCTACATTATTTTGGAAAATTATTTATTGATGAAAATCAGACCAATATTTATTATTATACTATCATTAGGTATCCTCGGCGGCTGTCGTCAGAAAGATAATGCAAAAGAGGAACAGGTCGAGGATACCAATGCTAAAACTGCTCTGCAGGGAGTGTGGATAGACAGCGATACACAGGAAGTGAATTTCCGTGCCAAAGGTGATACTATCTACTATCCCGACTCTATCTCTCAACCGGCATATTTCAAGATTGTCGGTGATACTATCATTATCGGAGAGAATAGGCAAAAATATGCAATTGTAAAACATTCGGATAATATATTCTGGTTTAAAAATTCAAATGATGATATAGTCAAACTGCAGAAAAGCGATGATCCTGAAGATATGAGATTATTCTCTACCCAGAAACCAAAGGTTCTCACATATACCGAGGTTGTGAAGCGCGACACAGTTGTCAATTTCGACAATCAGCGCTATCATTGCTATGTGGCTATCAATCCCACGCGCTATAAGGTGCATCGCTCAGCATATAATGAGGATGGGGTAGAGGTTGACAATATTTATTACGATAATATTGTGCATATCAGCGTATATAAGGGAGCTGAATGTCTATATTCAAGAGATATGCGCAAGGAAATATTCAATGGCAAAGTGCCTAAGCATTTCCTCTCGCAATCGATTCTGTCAAACGTGGAATTCAATAAGGTTGACTCAAAGGGTTTTCATTTCGACACTACAGTGTGCATTCCCGATGGAGCCAGTTGTTATATGTTTGACGTGACTATTGGTTTCGGCGGAAAGGCCGTTATCCGACTTATTGAATATTGATTCAGAAAACTTAATATTTTTCTCTGTGTCTCTGTGTTTATAAAATAAAAAAAGGAAGTCGCTCGGTCAGGACGACCTTACGACTTCCACTAACGAAAGGAGGAGTAGTGGATAGGGGAATCGAACCCCTATGCCAAGATTGAGAATCTTGTATCCTAACCATTAGATGAATCCACCATGATTTGATTATTAAAATAAAGAGCTTTGGAGTAGTGGATAGGGGAATCGAACCCCTATGCCAAGATTGAGAATCTTGTATCCTAACCATTAGATGAATCCACCATCTTGCACTCTTCGGGAAAGGCTGCGGAAGCTGGGGGATTCGAACCCCCGGTACGGTAACCCGCA
>JALFCW010000002.1 GCA_022771625.1 Prevotella sp. | reverse complement strand
CCCAGCCGACCAGCAGTGGGGTATCTGCCAGTGGTGTGCCACCGACGCTCCTGCTAGTAGCGGTTGGCGTGGAGGCGAGCCTGTAGGTCTTTGGGATAGCAACTACTATCGCAAGCACACATATGCAGGTTTTGCCGATGGACTTAGTGGAAAATAAACAGTTAGGTTTTTATTAATACTTAGTAAAGATTATTATCTTTAGGTATGAGCTGCGTCGTGAGACGCGGCTCTTACTGCATTAATATGATGAATAAATATGTAGCTTATGAGACATTGCTTAATAATCGCTTTTCTTCTGGTCATCGTAATGACAAGTTGCAACAGGAATAATGATGTTGCAGAGAATGTGCATGCCTTGCCAGAGATATATCCCGACTATCGTGGAGTGACTGTTCCGTGGAACATTGCTCCGCTCAATTTCTGTATGACCGACGACGAATACTCCTCTATGGAGGTTAGGGTGAAAGGGGCATTAAAGGGCGAGATGATATGTGAAGGTGATTATGCTGACTTCGATATCGATGAGTGGCACAGATTGCTCAACGACAACAAGGGAGGAAAAGTAAATGTCTCTGTTTCTGCAGAGAAGAATGGCAAGTGGACGACATTCCTTCCATTCGACATCTATATCAGCGCTATTCCAATCAACGAATGGGGAATAACCTATCGATTGGTGGCCCCGGGATATGAAATATATGGCAAACAAGGAATATTTCAGCGTTGTCTGTCCGACTTCAGCGAGAGTGCAATATACCAAACTACTGAGGTGACAGGCACTTGCGTCAACTGTCATACTCCCAACGCTACAAACCCTGATGATTTCGTAATGCATATATGAGGAGAGAAGGGAACATCATTAATACGTCATAACGGAAAGGATGACTATATGAAATCGAGAAACGACTCCCTTGGCGGTCCTATGGTGTTCCCAAGTTGGCATCCAACAGGAAAATACATCGCTTTCAGTACCAATGAGACGCAACAAATCTTCCATTCGCGTGCAAAAAAGCGAATCGAGTATTTCGATGTCAAATCCGACATCTTTATATATAATCCTGAGACTCATACAGCATTGGTTGACTCGCGCCTTGCTACAAAGGAGCAGATGGAAAACTGTCCAGTATTCGCTCCTGATGGGCAGTCGATATATTTTATCACAGCCACATATCGCGACCCGAAGCGGTATTACGACCAAAGCAGATACAGCCTTTGCCGCATCGGATTTAATCCCGACACAGGAACTTTAGGTGAGCGGATTGACACTCTCGTGAGTGCCGCGACTATGGGCAAAAGCATCTCGTGGCCACGACCTTCATACGATGGGCGTTATCTTATGTTTACAACTCTCGATTATGGATATTTCTCCATCTGGCATCCCGAGGCTGACTTATGGTTGCTCGACTTGAAGACCGGTGACATGCATGCACTCACAGATGCCAACAGTGACGATACCGACAGCTTCCACAACTGGAGCAAGGGTGGCGGATGGTATCTCTTCACCAGTCGTCGTGAGGATGCCTTATATACCCGTATCTATTTTGCCATGGTGGATAGTCAAGGAAAATCTACGAAACCCTTCCTCTTGCCGCAACGTAATCCTAAAGAGGATAATCTCTTGCGTATGTTCTCCTATAATACTCCTGACTTCACAAACCGAAAGTTGGAGGTAAAGGATATGAGGATGAATATCAACAGTAAGAAACGAGTGGAATGGAAAGTTGGAAATGAAGAGTGAAGAATGAAGAATATAGATAAGTACAAACTGATAATCACGATAGGATTTATCGTGGTGTTGTTCATATTTTGGAGATACGCATATCCTTGCGCATTGGCTTATCATGAGCAGATGCAACTGTTTCTATGGAATGTGGATTATATGATGGATAGACTATCAGAACCAGGCGGTTTGGCTCGCTATAGTGCCGAGATGATAGTTCAGAATTATGTAAATCTTTCACTCGGTGCATTGCTCCTTTCTATGCTTATGTTGTCCATCCAACAGTCAATGTGGCTTTATCTGAGACGGTGTGGTATCAAAAATACTATGCGCAATTTCTTGTTGTCATTCATCATGCCTATTGCCGTATGGATGTTGATGGGCGACAAGGATGTGATGACTACCTTCCCGGTTTCTCTCGCCATTACCCTCGGTATGATGGCTTTTTCTCCACATAATCGAAGGTGGGTAATGGTTTATTCATTGCTAATGGCAGTGGTGGGTTATTGGTTGGCAGGATCATTGGCTATTGTTGGGGCAATGTTTGTGTCTGCTTGTATATTGATGAACAGTGCAGACAAACTCCGTAATCTTCTTGTCGTTGGCATTATTGCTATAGTCGGAGCCTTTGAATTGATATTGAGTTGCTCCATCTTGCCTTATCCAGCTGTGAGGATAGTGCGTGGAATTGATTATTATCGCGAACCGGAAGTATGCTTCCCACGCGAATGGTTTACGTCGGATATATACCAGCAGTTGGATTATTCCATGCTTGTACGCCAGCAGGAATGGAACGAGATTATTGCCAAGGCTTCTGACAAAATGCCCTCAGCACCGGCAAGCGTAGCTGCCGTAAGGTTGGCTCAATGGAAGAAACACATAATCAGCAATGAGCAGATGACGGAGTTTGTGTCGATATACAGCAATCTCGATAATCCTACAAACATTCTTATGAAGAGCGACTTGTATTACTATCTCGGAATGGTAAACGCCTCGCGTCGCTTTGCCTTCGAGTTTAAGCAGCTAATCGGAAATAATAACCAGAGCGGTCGCATCATCAGAAGACTTGCCGAGGCAGAGCTTGTGAGCGGTCATCTTCATCTTGCACGTAAATATCTATATGTTCTTCGCAAAACCTCATATTACCGTAGTTGGGCAGAAAAGACACTGCCATTGACATATAATCCCCAACTCATCGAGGCGCATCCCGTATATGGTCCGCTCAGCAAGAGTTTTCCAGAAAAGGAGCCAGAACATAGCGAAGGGGCTAAAAGTGAGCATTAATACACTTTAAACAGGCAAGACCGCAGCTTTCTTTCACCGAGGCGGTGAAGAGCACGTGGCAGAACGCAATCCTCTGCCCAATAAGTATGGCGAATCACCTAAGTATTGCTGATTATTATAGTAATAATATGCCGATAGTGTGCGAAAGTTGATAAAAAATCTTAAGTTTCGCACACTATCGGCATATTTTTGCCTTTTTTTTATTACTTTTGTGGCGAAAATGTGATAATCAATTATTCAATAA
>JALFCW010000150.1 GCA_022771625.1 Prevotella sp. | reverse complement strand
CTTCTTCAGCAACTTTAATTAAATCCATTTTCTTGTATAAAATTAAATTTGTTTATCGTTCCAACGCAACATAACAGGCAACACGTTACTTCCTGCCAGCGATTACGCCGAAAAGCGGGTGCAAAGGTAATACTTTTTATTTGAATATGCAATTTTCTTTGCGTTTTTTTTTGTATTTTCGGGGGAAATTTGTATTTTTGCACCGTAATTTGTTAATTATGAAGAAGTTTTTATTTGTTTTTCCGGCTATCTGTATGATAGCTAATACCTTGAACGCGCAAAACTATCGCGTCGTGAAGGTTGAGAAGACGAGAATATTGGTGGATTCCAAATTGGATGGAAACACCAATAATTCCACAGCCTCTTTTCTTGTTCCGTTTAAACATTCTGTCGATAGTGTCATGTCGCCATTGTTGGGCAGAATAGAGTGTGATGCCGACATCAATCGACCGGAGAGTAAGATGACCAACCTCATGGCTGACATCATGCTATGGGCAGGAACGCTTTATGGAGAGAAAGTGGATGTGGGGGTATATAATATTGGTGGAATACGCTCTACAATGGCTGCCGGGGATGTCACCTATGGTGATGTGATGGCTGTATCACCGTTCGAAAACCATATTTGCTTTTTGTCGATGACGGGAGAGGTGCTCACCGAACTCTTCTCACAAATGGCTTTCACGGGTGGAGAGTGCGTGAGCAAGGGCGTGAAACTTGTATTTACTAAGGACGGCAAACTCAAGTCGGCATCCCTCAATGGCAAGACTATTGACCCTAAGGCCAAATATCGTATTGCTACTATCGATTTCCTTGCTCAGGGTAATGACAAGATGTTGGCGTTTAAGAAGAAAATAGACTATGTCGGTTTCGACGACCCAGAGCATAATGCCCGTGAAGTGCTCGCCAAATATTTCTCTTATATGAAGGAACATGGCATCAAGGTTGAGCCTAAGGTTGAGGGAAGGGTTGTCGTAGAGTAGTTGAGGTGCTAATTATTGATTTAAGAAACGATGTGTGACGAAGTTAATTAATTGATTTATGAAAGGCATAAGGTTATTATATTTGAAAAACTTAAGGTTCTTGTTTTTCTTTGCTTGCTTGATTGTTGCATTCTCTGTCAATGCCCAGGAGAGGAAGCAGTTGGTGATACTGCATACAAATGATACTCACAGCACTATCATTCCTATTAAGGAAACTGTGGCCGACACCTTGTTGGCGGGTAGGGGAGGGGCTGTCCGCAGGGCTTGCCTCGTTGATATGGAACGCAAAAAGAGTCCCGACCTCCTCTTGTTCGACAGTGGCGACTTTTCCCAGGGCTCACCTTATTATACTATGTTCGGTGGAGCTGTTGAGGTGGGAGTAATGAATACCATGGGTTATGATGCCACTACCTTAGGCAATCATGAGTTTGACAATGGAATAGATAATCTGGCACGGTTGATAAAGATGTCCAATTTTCCATACGTATGCTCTAATTATGATTTTTCGGGATCCGTACTAGAAGGATTGGTGAAGCCGTGGATTACGATTAACAGAAGTGGAATAAAGATTGGAGTATTCGGTCTTGCACCGGTCTTGTCGGGTATTGTCATGGAGGGGGCTATTAATGGCATAAAGCCTCTTGATACAGTAAAGGCTGCACAAGAAACTGCTGATTATCTGAGAAATGTGGAGAAATGCGACCTTGTTATCTGCCTGTCGCATGTGGGTTGGGACTTATGGCCTAAGGACCTTGACGACAGTCATATATTCAATGCTACACGCAATGTTGACTTGGTGCTTGGTGGACATTCCCATACATTCATGGAGGGACTTGAATATATCACTGACTTGGACGGTAAGAAGATACCCGTTGACCAGAATGGTAATACGGGTGCTTTTGTGGGAAAAGTGACAGTGACGCTAGAAAAGGATTCTCACTCAAAGTAGAATGATAGAACTATCATTTTGGCATGGCCGGCACTCACACTGCTGGCCATTGCTTTTAGATTGTCGTCTTTGATTTGAGATACATGATTCTTATCTAAGGCATTCGACAGACTGTAACAGAACTTCAGTTCTGGTATAAGTTTGAAGAATGGCAGGTAGAGGTCGCAGCCCACTCCAATTTCAATCATAGTGTCGAATCGTTTCAATTGTACAAGGTCTTGCTCCTTAGATGTGAGGTTGAGCATCGGACTGATACCAGCAAGCAGGTATGGACGATAGTTGTTATGGCGCTTGCTACTGAACTTAAGACCGATTGGAAAACTGATATAAGTGTTTTTCATTTCTTGGGTCTCGGTATGTGCCTTCCCGTTATCATCAACATTGTCGAGGTCGCGGAAGGTGAGATACTTCGAACCGAAATGCATTGTAGGTGTAACGCGCAGGTTGAGATAATCGCTCAATCGCATATCGGCAAGCACTCCTACTGATATACCAGGATTCCACTTGCTTGCATCGCATACAATGGTGCGAGTCATCTGACTTCCGTCTTCACGTATGAAAGTCTGAGGTCCCACGTTCTCCAATTCTATATCCTGAGCATTGAATCCGACAACAATACCGAAATGCAATGGGCGTAGGTCGATATAAGGCTTGTTTTCCACCCGCCTTTCCTGTGCTGCACCCACAATTGTTGTCATTGTCAATAACAAAGTTATAATTGCTTTTTTCATTGTTTTTTCGTCCTTTTACTATATAAAACGTATATCTTGCAACTATATTGTATTAAATTAAGCAAAAAGAATACCTAAAATATGGTATTTTTCAAAACTTTTTTGTACTTTTGCATCACTATTTCATAGTAAACACATTTATTAATTTAAAAAAGAAAGTAATATGGCTTACGTAATTGG
>JALFCW010000026.1 GCA_022771625.1 Prevotella sp. | reverse complement strand
AAGATAGATTTGTTTCATAGATAAAGGTTTTTAGTTAGGTAATAGATTGTTTTAGGTTAGTTATTGGTTTTTAGTTTTTAGGTAAAAGATTGTTAGTTAATGGATAATGATAAACGTGAGTTTTGGTCGTGAGACCGAGAGGAACGAAGGAGGAAACTCCGGAAACGGAGAATCCAAGGAATAAAATTATTAGATTATAGAACCGCATCCTGTTAATTCAGTGATGCGGTTCCGTATTTTTAGGCATTACTCAACCAGTTATCAATAATCCTGCGGGCTATCGACAGTTTCTCGGGTATCTCGGGAAGGTTATCCTTTGTGAACCATTGGCCTGCAGCAAGTTCTTCCTTCTGTAGTTTGATCTCACCTGACACATAGTCGGCATGGAATCCCACCATCAGTCCGCTGGGATAGGGCCAGGGCTGACTGCCGAAATAGCGTAGGTTGGTGATGGTGAGACCAGTTTCTTCCATAACTTCACGATGCACGGCTTCCTCAAGTGATTCTCCTGTCTCTACAAAGCCTGCTACAAGACCGAAGAAGTTGCCACGGAAATTGCGGGCATGCACGAGCAATACCTCGTCGCCACGATGCACAAGTACGATGATGGCAGTGGCGAGAGAGGGCCACACCTCCTTGCCACATTCCTCGCAACGCTTACTGATGTCGGTGTGCATCTTCATTTGTCCACCGCAGACGCCGCAGAACTTGGTGTTTTGGTCCCAATAGAGCAGTTCCTCGCATTTGCCTGCCTTTTGGTAGAGCTCCGCAGATAACTTGTAGTAACTGGGGCGGAGTCCGCACATCTCGAAGCGAGGGTTGTCGGTTATGGGGGCGTCAATACGATAGGTTTTCACCGGGATGTCGCCCAATGGTGTGACGTTCATCACGTTGGTCCATTGTTTGATGTCCGTTGGCGGCAATTCCTGGCATGGGATTGTGTATTTGCCGTCGGGAAGTTTTTCAAGCATGATGTCTCCCTTGCAGAAGACGAAATAATAATTCTTCATTTTTTATCCACAGATTATTTTTATTAGGGCACGGAAATCCACGGCTTTTTTAAAGACACGGCTTGGCTCCGCATTGAAATTATCCACAGCACTTCGTGGTTACGGTTTGCTTGTGCAAATTCGCGGCTTTCTTTTCCACTGAGTTTTTTGTCCACAGATTAGCACAGATTATCACAGATTTTTTTAATATCTAAAGATATTGTGATTATCACAGATTATTATCATTAATCAATCCAATCAGAGCCTTAGGCTCTTAATCTGTGCCAATCTGTGTTAATCTGTGGTCTATAAAAAACCAGCGTTAACGAGCCGTGTCCATCCGTGCCTAAAAATCTTTCAATCTTTCAATATTACTCAAAGAGGAGCTTGCGGTCGCGAAGTATGGCGGGTTCCGCCCATTCCTCGGGAATGAATCGCCAGTTGTTTAACTTGCGGGGAACGATGGTGCCACGACGCTCTATCTCCTTGGTGAGATAATAACGCTGGTCGCGGTCGCTGCGATAGATTATACGACTGTCAAGTGAATCCTTGGGTATGCCGGCACCGCGGGTGAGCAATTCACCGCCACCATTGCCTCGATAACTGTTGAGCACAACACTATACCATTTCTTCTCGTCAAAAGGCTCACCGTTTGACATTCGCAATATCTTCACCTTCTCGCCGTCGGGCTTCGTGACGTCAACAACATAATCAATGCCGGCAGCACTGTCGAAATTAAACGTGAGGTTCTTGAACATGTTGCGCTGATTGTTGTGAACAGCTTTGGGGTCGAGCAGAATGATATGGTCGTCGGGCGACTGCATCGTGTTCACCCATTGGTCGTAACTCATCTCAAGATGCTTGCGCACCTCCTCGCCTGTGAGCCGCATCACGTAGATGTCGTTCTCATAGCGATAAAGCTTAAACATGTCGTTCATGTGAATGTCGCCCTTATGCACCACTGCATCAAAGGTGAGAGGGGCATTGAAGGAGATGTCGGCACCTGTGATCGACAGTTGGAGCTGATGGATAAGGTCGCTGAACGTAGAACTGCCGAAGAAGGAGTCGCTCGTATGAATACTCTCAGTAATCTCGCCTATGCGCCTATTAATGAATGACTTAACACTATCGCTGACATGAGTGAATGTAGAGATGAAATCGTTGTCGATAGACATCTTCGACACGTCGGTGAGACGACCGCTTATCTTCTTGTCAACAACCTTGCCGTCTTTGAGGGTGAGCCTTACGTCGGCATCTGCCACATACATGGCATTGCACGAGGGGTCGAGGCAGAGCACATCCTTGTCATCGCTATTCTTTACGACAACCTTGCGCGGATTATGATCATGACCAAAGAAGATGATGTCGAATCCTGGAATGTTGCGGGCGATATATTCCGTCTCGTCCTCATTGTAGTGGAGAGTGCTTATTCCGCCGTTCCATCCGCTATGGAAGAGACCGATTACCACGTCGGCATTCTCCTCGTTTCTGACGATGTCAACCCATTTGGCAGCCGATTTCGACATATCCTCGAAATGCATGCCGCTCCACAATTTCTCGTGAAGCCAATTGGGTATCGCCGGTGTTATCATACCAATCACTGCCACCTTCACTCCCTGGCGCTCGATTATGGTGTAGGGTTTGACGTATGGTTTGCCAGTGGCATTGTCGATAATGTTTGCCCCAAGAACAGGGCAATTCAGTTCGCTAATCCATTTGTCATACACGGCATGCCCCGTCTCCACGTCATGGTTGCCCACCGCCTGTGCGTCGTATCCCAACCAGTTGACTATCTCTGCCGCGGCATTCGGCAGTTCGGGTTTGATGAAGTTGGTGTAGTAGCATGTCGGTTGGCCTTGCAGTATATCACCATTTTCAAGTAATATGACATTGTCGCCATATTGCTTGCGCAACTCCTTGAGATAGGTGCTTACCCTTGCCAATGAACCGCCCATAGGGGCGTTTTCAATGTAGTCATAGGGGAAGAAGCAACCGTGGACGTCGCTCGTCTCGATGATTTTCAGATTAACTGTTTCTTGATTGGCCATAACGGGGGAGATTGTGCCGAGTCCTGCTAGGAGGAGCAAAGCCTTGATATCCATTCTAAAAATGTTTTATATGATTAAGGTCGTTTGTCTTGGCCGACCTATTCCAATGAGCTGATTATGAAGTCCCTGAGCCTTTCGCCTCGAAGTCCGCTTGCGAGAATCTTACCGTCTTTATCCACTATCACCGTGTGGGGGATGGAGTTGACACCCATCGCCACGGCAATCTGGTTGTGCCATCCGTTGAGGTCGCTAAGCTGTAGCCATTTCATACCCAAACTCTTTACTGCCGACGTCCATTTGCCCTTGTCTTCATCAAGAGAGATGCCGATGACGTTGAATCCACGGTCTTTATGTTCGTTATACAGAGCCACCACATGAGGCATCTCTGCACGGCATGGACCGCACCAACTTGCCCAGAAATCAATGAGCGTCAACTTGTGGCGGGATATAACATCGCGCAGTTTCACGGGATTGCCGTCAATGTCGTTCATGGTGAAATCGGGAAGCAAACCACCTACGCCCACCTCCGTCTTCTTCTTCACCTCGGCATATATATTCTGTATGTCCTCGTTCTTCTTTAGTTCGTCGGGCAATCGGCTGATGAGCGATAGCAAATCCTCGGGAGTGAATGCATCCTGATAGTAAATAAGCATGAACATTCCAAAACTGTTGTTGATGTTCTTCTCGGCATATCGCTTGATGAACTTGGAGAACTGGTTCTGCAGATTCTGTATGCGCGATGCGGCAGCCGATTTTTCCTCGGGCGAGATGTTGTGGGATGAATTATAGAGCAACTGTCCGGCACGGTTGATCTCAGCACCTATGACAAGTGTGCTGTCCATAATGGTTTGCCACTTCTCGTTCATCGGAGTTCCCCCCACCTTGCTCTTTGAGGGATTGTCGCTGATGGTTACCTCTACGGTACCGGGTTCGACAAACAAGGTGGTGTTGGCACCGCTCTTGCTGTAGGCAATGCAGAGGGTGGGAGAGTCGATAATACCCTCGACACTAAACTTTCCGTCTTTCACTATGCCATGGGCAAAGGGTTTGCCCGAAGCAAAATCATTGGTGATGAAGATGGTGTCGCCGTTGCTAACCAAATCACATACACCATTTATCTTATACGAATCAGACTGGCAAGCCGCAAGCATTATGCCTGCAGCTGCCAGTCCGGTTATTTTGAGTAACAACTTGTTCACTTTTCTATTTTGTCCACTCGTTAAGAAAATTATATCAAGTATTGGCTGCTGATGCTCTCGTTGTTGATGACACGACGGATGGTTTCGGCAAACATTTTGGCAACAGATATTTGCTTAACCTTAGCGCAGCGGTTGGAGTAGGGGATTGAGTCGGTGAAGACTATTTCCTCGAGGGCCGAGTTCTGGACGCGCTCACTTGCGGGGCCGCTCATCACACAGTGGGATGCACATGCACGCACAGTCTTTGCTCCAGCCTCCTTCATGATGTCGGCAGCCTTGGTGATGGTGCCTGCGGTGTCAACCATATCGTCGATAATCACCACGTTCTTGTCTTTCACATCGCCGATAATCTGCATGCTTGCCACTACGTTGGCACGCGCACGTGTCTTGTTGCACAACACGAGCGGGCAACCAAGATACTTGGCATAGGTGCTGGCTCGCTTCGAACCGCCCACATCGGGCGAGGCAATCACGAGATTGTCGAGCTGGAGACCCTGCAGATAGGGAAGAATCACTCCAGATGCATAGAGATGGTCAACGGGTACATCAAAGAAACCCTGAATCTGGTCGGCATGGAGATCCATGGTGATGAGTCTGTCGATACCAGCTACACTAAGCAGGTCGGCAACAAGTTTGGCTCCGATGCTCACTCTGGGTTTGTCTTTACGATCCTGTCGCGCCCAACCAAAATATGGGATGACAGCATTGATAGTGCGTGCCGACGCTCTCTTTGCCGCGTCGATCATAAGCAGCAACTCCATGAGGTTGTCGGAGTTGGGGAACGTGCTTTGCACCAAGAAGATGTCGCGTCCGCGGATTGATTCCTCGTAAGAAACGGCAAATTCTCCGTCAGAGAACTTGGTGATTACCAACTGACCAAGTTCGCATCCTAAGCTTTGGCAGATTTTCTCTGCCAGGTATCTCGTACTTGTGCCTGAGAATACCATGTAAGAGTCTTTTTCACTCATTGTAATTATGCAATTGTTATATTGTTATTTCTAATTAGCCATCTTCCGGATTCTCTCGAAGTGTGTTATCAGCTCTTTATAGTCGAGCTGGTGATGGATGTCAAATCTGTCCCAAAGGTCATTGCAGATGACGATGCCACCAAAACCCAGTTCCTTTGCCACTCGGATATTATCAATGTTCACTCCCCCGAAGGCATATACCTTCTTGTCGATGAGTCCATAGTCGGCAGCTCTCTCCAGTCGTGCGTTTTGCAGTTGATTGGCTTTCTCGTCGTCAGTGGTTGAGAATGTGTCCTTGAGGAACACATATTCAGCCTTCCTGCGAGCTTCCCTTATTTCATCAATCGAAGCGCATGTTCGTGAAAACTTACCTTTGAATCCTTCGGGCAGTGGAGATGTGGCATCATCTATGTGTATGCCTCTGAGTCCATATTCTTCTTTCAGATAAAAATGCTCATGCACCGTTGTCTTGCTGTAGATGTCATCAGGCAGCAAGGTGAGCAATCGCTCCGAATATACAGGGGCGGCTCCTGGCTTATACAGGTGCAAGTTGTCAAGTCCTTCGTCGAAAAGGGCTGTAAGTATTTTGTCTTCCTCCACGAAGAACGTGGGCTTAGTCATTAATACGATTTTCATGTCATTTTTCTCTAATCAGGTGCAAATGTAGCACTTTTTATTGAAAAAAGCAATCTATTTAAGTAAAAGTTAGTCTTTATTAGCGAAAAATTGATATAATTCGCTCTTTTTTATTATCTTTGCACCAAATTTTGGTAAAAATAAAGTTTTAGAGTAATGAAATCATATATCAATGAAAGTGTCCTGGCTCAGGTAGAGACACCAATGTATATTGTTGAAGAAAATTTATTGAGGGCAAACCTCTCACTCATACGCGATGTGGCACAAAGGGCCGATGTGGAGATAATATTGGCCTTTAAGGCTTTTGCTCTTTGGAAGACTTTCCCGATTGTGAGGGAGTATATCAATTCCACCACGGCAAGTTCGCTGAGCGAGGCCCGCCTGGCATACGAAGAGTTTGGAGCCCCCGCCCACACATTCTCACCCGCATATACCGACTCAGAGATCGATCAGATAGCAAAATGCTCAAGCCATCTGAGTTTTAATTCGCTCTCGCAATATGAGCGAATGAGAGAAAAGGCAAGGAATGCCAACGCCCAATTATCTTTCGGATTGAGGGTTAATCCTGAATATTCGGAGATTTTCACCTTATTATATAACCCGTGCGCGCCCGGGACGCGATTTGGTGTCTCGGCCGACAAACTGCCCGCGCAACTGCCTTCTGACATCGAGGGCTTTCATTGCCATTGCCATTGCGAGAGCGGTGCAGACGTCTTCCAGCGTACACTTGTGCATATCGAGGAAAAGTTTGCCGGATGGTTTCCCCAACTGAAGTGGATAAACTTCGGCGGCGGGCATCTTATGACCCGCAAGGACTATGACGTGGAACTGCTGGTGGCGCTACTCAAGGATTTCCACAAGAGGTATCCCTGGCTCAAAGTGATACTCGAGCCCGGAAGTGCATTTGCATGGCAAACCGGTCCGTTGGTGGCGCAGGTTGTTGACATCGTTGAGGACAAGGGTATAAAGACCGCCATTCTCGATGTAAGTTTCACTTGCCACATGCCCGATTGCCTTGAAATGCCATACCAGCCCGACGTGAGAGGTGCAGAGTCGGTGGAAATGGAGCGGGCGATGGAAAAAAATACTTACCGTCTTGGAGGAAATAGTTGCCTTTCTGGAGATTTTATGGGTTCTTGGCGCTTTGACCATCCATTGGAAATCGGAGAAAAGCTGATTTTTGAGGATATGATTCACTATACTACAGTAAAGACAAATATGTTTAATGGTATCACTCATCCGTCAATTTCGATGCTAAAAAGTGACGGAAAACTGCAAAAAATGCGTGTTTTTGGGTACTCAGACTATAAAAATCGCATGAATTAACAGTTTTTTGCAAAAAAACAGTGAGAAAAGTTTGGAGATTAAAAAAAAAGCAGTACCTTTGCAACCGCAATCGAGAGAGATGCTCCTGATAAAGGATTTTAAAGCGGAAATAGCTCAGTTGGTAGAGCACAACCTTGCCAAGGTTGGGGTCGCGGGTCCGAGTCCCGTTTTCCGCTCAATTTATTGAACAAAAAAGAGTTTAGATGAGGATCTAATCAACCTTATGCCCAGGTGGCGGAATTGGTAGACGCGCACGTTTCAGGTGCGTGTGCCGCGAGGCGTGCAGGTTCGAGTCCTGTTCTGGGCACTCTTTTTTATTCTACCGTTTTTAATGTCGGAGAGGTGGCGGAATTGGTAGACGCGCTACTTTGAGGGGGTAGTGTCAATTGCGACGTGGGAGTTCGAGTCTCCTCCTCTTCACATTTTTTGCGGAAATAGCTCAGTTGGTAGAGCACAACCTTGCCAAGGTTGGGGTCGCGGGTCCGAGTCCCGTTTTCCGCTCTTTTTC
>JALFCW010000136.1 GCA_022771625.1 Prevotella sp. | reverse complement strand
CTATTTTTGTCGTTTTCTCCCCTCCCGCCCCCGCGCGCCACAGGCGCGCGGGGGAGGGAGGGAATTGGGGAAATTCCATACACAGGGTTTACACCCTGTGCTATGTTATGTCGCCCTTTCAGGGCTAGGCTGCGCAATGCTATGTCGCAATACACAGGGCTCTTAATTTTTCAATTTTTCCATCTTTCCATCTTTCCATTTTTCAATTCTTTCCGCAATCCTTGCCTCTGACGCGGAATGGGGTTGCGGCTGCCATATCTGCTGGCCCTTTAATGCATCCGGCATATACTGCTGGGCTACATAATGGCCGGGATAATCGTGAGGATAGAGATAGCCGTCGTGATAACCCAGGTCGGCCATCAGTTTTGTGGGGGCATTGCGCAAATGCAAAGGCACGGGTTGATTGCCTGTGCGACGCACGAGGTCGAGAGCCTTGTCGATGGCAAGATAGGCACTGTTGCTCTTCTCGCTTGTGGCCAGATAGACGGTGGCCTCGGCGAGAGGTATCCTGCCCTCCGGCCAACCAATCTTATTGACGGCATCAAAGGCGGCATTTGCAAGCAGGAGGGCGTTGGGATTGGCAAGACCAATGTCCTCGGATGCACTTATCACAAGACGACGGGCTATAAACTTTGGGTCTTCACCACCCTCAATCATACGAGCAAGCCAATAGAGGGCTGCATCGGGATCGCTGCCCCTGATACTCTTGATGAATGCCGAGATAATGTCGTAGTGCATCTCGCCGTCTTTGTCGTAGGCAAGGGGATTCTGCTGAAGGCGACTTACCACGATATCATCGGTAATGACGACATCTCCCTCGGGGGATGCCTCTACCACAAGTTCCAGGATGTTGAGCAGTTTTCGGGCATCGCCGCCACTGTAGCGTATCATTGCGGCAGTCTCCTTGAGTGTGATGTTACGCTCGCGAAGCATGATATCTGTATGGATTGCCCGGTCGAGCAGTTGGAGAAGGTCGTCCTTGTCGAGTGACTTCAACACGTAGAGTTGGCAACGGGAGAGCAATGGTCGTATCACCTCGAACGAGGGATTCTCGGTTGTAGCTCCTATCAGAGTGACAATACCTCTCTCCACCGCACCGAGAAGTGAGTCTTGCTGGGACTTGCTGAAACGATGTATTTCGTCGATGAACAGAATCGGCGAAGCTTCATTGAAGAATCGACCCTTCTGGGCTTTCTCGATTACATCACGCACATCTTTCACTCCGCTCGTGACAGCACTGAGCGTGTAGAAGGGGGTTTCAAGACGGTTGGCTATTATCTGGGCCAAGGTGGTCTTGCCAACGCCTGGAGGTCCCCATAATATAAAAGAGGTGATGCGGCCTGCCTCGATCATTTTGCGAAGCACCGCATTTTCGCCTACAAGATGCTTCTGACCTATGTAGTCGTCAAGCGTTCGTGGTCTTAATCTTTCTGCCAATGGTTGTGCCATAGGGTGGTATTTTTCTGTTTTTTCAGTGCAAAAGTAATAATTTTAGGTCTAACAACCAAAAAAAATGCGTAAAATCTTGGTTAAATAAAATAAAGTACTTACATTTGCACCCAAATTCAACGGAAACAAGAAAAAATATAATAAATACATGAAACAAGAAAGCAACAAAAAAGCTATCAGCTTGAAGACACTCACGAAGAGTAATGTGTGGGATATCCAGGAAAATGACATTTTCCGTATGTTGGATGGTATTGAAAAGGATGCCGAGGCAAAAGAAAACATCAGGAAATATGTGGAAATAATAAAAACGGCATTCCTGCTGGAAGAATTGAAGGACGATGCTGCATTGCTCAAGAGCAAATACGAGAAGATGGGATACAAGATAACCATTATCGCATTTGACGAGAAGAACAAGATTGTGTGGGCAATAAAGAAACGTCCTATTGCGAGGGTGTCCGACCTGAGCTATGAGAACATCACACATATCTCGGCTGCCAAACTGTGCGAAGTGCTTGGACGCAACTTTGGAGGCGGATGGGACTCGCTGTCGCAGAGCATCAGAGACATTATCGAGAGCGGATTTGACATCTCCACCACTACCCTACCCACCAACCGACTGCACAAACCGGGCGGTATGTACGACAAGAAGGTCAACGACGGATATGAGGTGCTTGAAGTGCCTAAGGGTACATGGACAGAGGCTATCTTCGTAAAGGTGAAACCACAGCAGGAGAAGCTTAGAATGCAGTTCCCAACGCATGATGAGGACGAGATTCCAGAAGACACATTCAACCGTCCGGATGAGGATGACATAGAGATAAACGAACCCACAGACTTTGATGATGACGATCTGAACGAGGATACATACCGCACCACGTTCAACCTCAGCGAGGGGCTTGACGAGGATGCAGAGGGGCTCGAAATTGCTGACGAGGAATAATCGCGTCAGTTGATATAATACAGATGGTCAGTTGACTGTCATGTGAAAGCAACCTTGCTTCACCTCATACTTAATATAACAGCGCTTTTGCTGACGAAAGTCGCGGAGGACTTCGGAGAGTACCCATTTCAATGTGTCGTTGCGAACTGCACGACGAGCGGGTCCTTCGGGGTCCTCCACTGTTATATAACGGTTATAGCAAAGGTCGAATGTGGTACCATAGAGATGGCAACTGTTCTCGGTGGCATTCTGGTTGCGGTTGCGCAACTTCTGAACGTCATCCTTAGTGCGCAACACACTTGTGACGATTATCTTGTGGAGAGGAATACCCTTGATGGTGAGAGAATCGAAGAATGCCCTGCCTATATCCTGAAGCAACACCGAGGCACGAGGCACCAGATATGGGATGCTGTTGTTGAGCTTGTCAACATGAAAATAGGGATTGGCACCAATATATACAAGTTCCTTCTTGCGCGACTCTGCATCCTTGCGGTCTTTCACAGGTTTTACTCCATATTTGGACGCTGCCGCCATCTGAACACTGTTACTGTCGGGGAAGGTGGTCTTAAATGTAGGAACACTGTATATCCTGTTTTTCAAAAGGGTGCCGTCGGCTTTATACCATTTAGAGGATACCGGTACTTCTGAGGCTGCAGATGAAGCTAATTCATCAGCTGCAGATGTATCCTTTTTATCGGCTGTACAGGAAATACTGTCGGGCACCTCTTCAACTGATGACACTGGACGCGCAACACCTGGAAACACTAATCTCACAAGTGCAAGAAATGCCACTGTGGCGGCAAATACCTGCAGATATCTATTCTTTGTAATCTTCATTTTTCTCGTATTTTTCTGCAAAGGTACTTCTTTTTCTGAATAAAACAACAAAAATAAGCTGAAAAATTTTGTAGTATGGTTGATTTGATGTAATTTTGCAGCAAAATTAGAAAATTATAATATAAAAAAGGCTGAAACATTGATTGAGAAACATATTGTACTCGAAGATATCGACCCGGTAATCCTATACGGAACTGGCAACAGTCATCTGCAGATGATAAGGGCACTGTTTCCTAAACTAAGGATTGTGGCGCGCGATAATGTAATACGCGTTTTAGGCGACGAGGAGCAGATGTGCGCCTTCGAGGAAAACATTGAGACTATGAGAAGGCATGTGCTCAAGTTCAACCGTATTGGTGAAGAGGACATACTGGAAATTGTGAAGGGCAAGAAAACCACCAACGAAATGCCCGAGGGGGTGGTGGTATATACTATGGCAGGCAAACCGGTGAAACCGCGCAGCGAAAAGCAACAGCAACTCGTTGACGCTTTCAACCGCAGTGACATGGTGTTTGCCGTGGGACCCGCAGGAACGGGTAAAACTTATCTGAGCATAGCACTTGCAGTGAAAGCACTCAAGGACAAGACGATAAAGAAAATCATACTCAGTCGTCCTGCCGTTGAAGCGGGAGAGAAACTGGGATTCCTGCCGGGGGACATGAAGGACAAGATAGACCCCTATCTCCAACCGCTCTACGACGCCCTGGAGGATATGCTCCCTGCTGCTAAACTGCAGGACATGATGGAGAAGCATGTGATACAGATCGCTCCATTGGCATTCATGCGAGGACGAACACTCAGCGACGCCATCGTAATACTCGACGAGGCACAGAACACCACTTGCGCCCAACTCAGGATGTTCCTCACAAGAATGGGATGGAACTCAAAGATGATCATCACCGGAGACATGACCCAGATTGACTTGCCAAGCCATACCAAGAGCGGACTAAAGGAGGCGCTTGAGATACTTAGAGACATCGAGGGAATCAGTGTGGTGGAATTGGGACAGAAAGACATTGTGAGACACAAACTTGTGACCCGCATAGTAAATGCATACGAAAAGAACGAAAAACAAAAAATACAAGACAATGAAAGCATTAACAAGAACTGACTTCAATTTTGAGGGACAGAAGAGCGTGTACCACGGAAAGGTGCGCGATGTGTATAACATCAACGACGACATCATGGTTATGGTCGCCACCGACAGAATTTCGGCATTCGACGTTATACTGCCTAAGGGTATTCCATTCAAAGGACAGGTGCTCAACCAGATTGCGGCAAAGTTCCTTGACGCAACAAGCGACATTTGCCCCAACTGGAAACTTGCCACTCCCGACCCAATGGTGACTGTGGGACTGAAGTGCGAGGGATTCCGCGTGGAAATGATTATCCGCTCTATTCTAACTGGTTCAGCATGGCGTGAATACAAAAACGGATGCAGGGAGATATGCGGAGTGAAACTGCCTGAAGGTATGAAGGAGAACGAGCGTTTCCCAGAACCTATCATCACACCTACAACCAAGGCCGACGAGGGTCACGATATGAATATCTCTAAGGAGGAAATCATCGCACAGGGTATCGTGGGTAAGGAAGACTATGAGATAATGGAGGATTACACACGCAAACTGTTTGCACGCGGACAGGAGATTGCTGCCAAGAGAGGTCTCATACTCGTTGACACAAAATATGAATTCGGTAAGCGCGACGGTAAGGTGTATCTTATCGACGAGATTCACACTCCCGACTCAAGCCGATATTTCTATGCCGACGGTTATGAGGAGAAACTTGCTAAGGGCGAACCTCAGAAGCAACTCTCTAAGGAGTTTGTACGCCAGTGGCTCATCGAGCACAACTTTATGAATGAACCTGGACAGACCATGCCCGAAATCACCGATGAATATGCAGAGAGCGTGAGCGACAGATATATCGAACTCTATGAACATATCACTGGAGAATCTTTCGACAAGGCTGCCGAGGATGGAGACATCGCTGCACGCATAGAGAAGAACGTGGCGGAATGGATAAAAAGAAATTGAAAGATTGAAAAATTGAAAGATTGAAAAATTGAAAGATTGAAAGATTGAAGATTGAAAGATTGAAGATTGAAAGATTGAAGAGCCCTGTAGGGGCGACATAACATAGCACAGGGTGTGAACCCTGTGTATGGAATACGCTCCTATTTCCCTCCCCCTCCGCGCGCCGTTGGCGCGCGGAGGGGGAGGGAGGGAAGAAAAACGACAAAGATAGGGCTCACGCCCTATCCTATGTTATGTCGCCCTTTCAGGGCTATCCTATGTTATGTCGCCCTTTCAGGGCTATCCTATGTTATGTCGCCCTTTCAGGGCTATCCTATGTTATGTCGCCCTTTCAGGGCTATCCTATGATATGTCGCCCTTTCAGGGCTATACAATTCATATTTAATATATAATATATGTATAGAAGTAATACTTGCGGAGAGCTGAGACTCTCCAATGCCGGACAGGTGGTGACACTTGCCGGATGGGTGCAGCGCACTAGAAAGATGGGCGGAATGACTTTCGTCGATCTGCGCGACAGATATGGCATCACACAGTTGGTGTTCAACGAGGCTATTGACAAAGAGCTTTGCGACCGTGCCAACAAACTCGGACGTGAATTCTGCATACAGGTGGAAGGTACTGTAAACGAGCGAGAGAGCAAGAACAAAAACTTGCCTACGGGTGATATTGAAATCATCGCATCAAAGCTTAATATACTGAGCGAGAGCATCACACCTCCATTCACCATCGAGGACAATACTGACGGAGGTGATGACATCCGTATGAAATACCGCTATCTCGACTTGCGACGCAATGCTGTGCGCAAGAATCTTGAACTACGCCATCGTATGACTATACTCATACGAAATTTCCTCGACTCAAAGGATTTCATCGAGGTGGAAACACCTATACTCATTGGATCTACTCCTGAGGGCGCACGCGACTTCGTTGTGCCATCACGCATGAATCCTGGACAGTTCTATGCTCTGCCACAGAGTCCACAGACATTGAAGCAGCTGCTGATGGTGAGTGGTTTCGACCGCTATTTCCAGATAGCAAAGTGTTTCCGCGATGAGGACCTCAGAGCTGACCGCCAACCGGAGTTCACACAGATTGACTGCGAGATGAGCTTTGTTGACCAGGAGGATGTTATCAGTCTGTTTGAGGATATGGCACGCCATCTCTTCAAGGAAGTGCGCGGTGTGGAACTGCCTGCAAAACTGCAGCAGATGACATGGCACGAGGCTATGCGCCGATTCGGAAGCGACAAACCCGACCTGCGCTTCGGAATGGAGTTTGTAGAACTCATGGACGTGATGAAAATCGGTACTTTCTCGGTGTTCGACCAAGCTGAATATATAGGTGGTATCTGCGTACCTGGTTGCGCTAACTACACCCGCAAGCAACTCGACCAAATCACCGACTTTGTAAAGCGTCCACAGGTGGGAGCCAAGGGTCTTGTATATATTAAATATAATGAGGACGGAACAATCAAATCGAGTGTTGACAAGTTCTATGGTGAGGACACTCTGCTCAAGGTGAAGGAAAAGATGGGAGCCAAGAATGGCGACCTCGTACTGATATTGAGCGGTGACAAGGCCAACAAGACACGCACACAGCTATGCACATTGAGATTGGAGATGGGCGACCGTCTAGGATTGAGAGACAAAGATAAGTTTGAGTGCCTCTGGATTGTTGATTTCCCATTGTTTGAGTGGAGCGACGAGGAAGAGCGACTGATGGCTACACACCACCCATTCACACTTCCCAACCCTGACGATATTCCTTTGCTCGACGAGCATCCAGAGCAGGTGAGAGCCATGGCTTACGACTTCGTGTGCAACGGCATAGAAGTGGGAGGTGGTAGTCTGCGTATCCACGACGGCAAACTGCAGGAGAAGATGTTCAAGATCCTTGGATTCACTCCCGAAAGAGCAATGGCCCAGTTTGGTTTCCTCATCAACGCATTCAAGTATGGTGCCCCACCCCATGCTGGTTTGGCATTCGGTCTCGACCGCTTTGTGAGCATCATGGCTGGACTCGACAGTATTCGCGACTGCATTGCGTTCCCGAAGAACAACAGCGGACGCGATGTCATGCTCGACGCTCCTGGCGAACTTGACCCCAAACAGCTTGAAGAACTGCAACTTAAGGTTGACCTACGTCAAGAATAATACATAATATAATAAAAAAATATCATATTTTCTTGTGTAATAATAAAATTATATATAATTTTGCATCGAATAATTAAAATTATTCGTAAATAATACGAGAGAATATTAATATTTTAGAGAATTATGGCAGAAAAGAAAACAACAACAAAAGAGACTGCAGCAAAGAAGACTACAGCAGCTAAGAAGACAACTTGCAAGAAGGCTTGCGCAACTAAGGCAGTAGCCGTAGAATATAACGCTGAGAATGTTGGTTTCAAGGCAGGTGATGTTTATCAGGCACTTGCAACAGCAGATAAGGCTCTCACTATCAAGGAGATTGCCAAGGATGCTAAGATTTCCGAGGAAGAGACTCTGCTCGGTATGGGTTGGCTCTTTAAGGAAGGAAAGATCACTTCAGCTGAAGGCAAGGTTGCCCTCGTATAAGGCTGGCACAGTTAAGCAAATACAAGGGAAGGCTGGCATTTTTATGCCGGCCTTCTTTGTTTTATATTTATAAGAAACGGATTTTAATAATGGCGACATACGACGAACAGATTATCACTATACTTGCCAAAGCCGGAGAGCGGGGAATGAGCGTGAAGAAAGTGAGTATGCAGTTATATAATATCAACTGTACACTTTTTTCTACTCCCGACTTCAATGATATTCATAAGTATGTTCAGCAGTTTCTGTTCAGAAACTCCAGATTGTCGCAGTCGCTATTCTGTAATGAGGCAAGAGGCATTTACAAACTCAATCCTAATTCGACAAGAGCACAACAGCTTGCACTGATTTTTGCCGAAGATACTGACAAGGAGGATGATGACAAGGAACAATCTAGGAATACATCTCCCGACCTCTCACTTAGTCTATTTGACGAATGGTTCTAATCACTTTGGCAGGCACTCCTCCTACAACAGAATATTCGGGTACATCTTTTGTCACCACTGCACCAGCTGCAACCACAGAATGACGACCGATGTGCACTCCGGCAGTAATCACTGCATTGGCTCCTATCCACACATCATCATCGATTATTATCTCTGAGGTGTTTACCCCCTGCTCGTCGATACGCAATCGCGTATCCTCAAAATTATGATTCAATGCTGACACTGTAATACCCTGGGCAAGATTGACGTGATTGCCAATAGTGACAGGACCTATCACCGTGCAGTGAAGTCCGATGCGCGTATAATCGCCTATAACAACATCACCTACGGCATTGTTGATGCATGAAAACGATTCCACCACACTGCGCTTGCCTATCGAGAAACGACGATAAGGCGGTGTGTCCATGCGCACCGAACCATATATCTTGGCACTGAAAGCCCGGTGCTGATAAAGTGGCGCAAGAAGGCGAACATACCATCGGGGACGGGTGAGACGCTGGTTCATTATAAGAAAATCAACCATACGCTTTATCCTACCGTTGGATTTCATCATTTCTCGAATTGCATTTCTGTCCATAAAGGCATCATCATATTTCGTTATACACTTCTGCATAGAGAGACAGGAGCAACTCGGCAGTATGATTCCACGAGAACATATTCACACGCTGCAGGCCATATTCCCTTATTCTTGAATAATACTCGCCGTCATTCTCCAATCGCAACATCATGTCGGTGATGCTATTAACGTCGGTGGGGTCGATGAGAGCAGAATCCACTCCAGCCACCTCCGGCATCGATGATGTGTTGCTAGTAATCACAGGCGTGCCGCATGCCATTGCTTCGAGCAGTGGTATGCCGAAACTCTCGCGCAGCGACGTATATAGGAATGCAAATGCGGCATTATATATCGACACGAGATCCTTGTTGTCAACATATCCTGCAGGCACTATATATTCGCGCGCATACTCGATATTGTTGCGCTTAAGGATATCGTCGATGATATCATTGCTTAAGTCGGCTATGAGCAGTTCGCGCTTCACTGATGACAATTTAAGATACTTGGCGAAAGCCTGGATGGTGCGTTCGGAATTCTTCTTCGGGTCGGTATTGCCGAGGAAGAAGAAGAACCCACTCTTGCGGATATACTTGCCGTAAGCACATTCAGTGTCATTAATGGGTTGAAACCATTCGTTGTAGCCGTTGTATATCATCCGCATCCTGTGGCGAGGGATATTCAATTTTGTTACGATATTCTCATATTCATAATTGGACACAGTGATAATCCTGCGACATTTGTTGAGTATTCTCGGTACGACAAGACGTCGATACAACCATCCCATATTCTGATACACCGACTTGTTGTTCTTGTCGCGTGGCTCAAGGAAGATGATGTCGTGGAGAGTGAGAACAAGTGGAATGGAGGTGAATATGGGAGCTGTGTTGCTTGTGCAATGAAGTATATCGACTCCAAGATCGCTTGCAGCACGCGGCAGTGCCCATTGCTCCCAAAGAGGATATGACGGACATTTCACCTCGATGACATGGAAATTGAATGTGTCATTAACACAGCGGTCGGGACCTGGTTTTACAAATATATAATATTCATTACGAGTGTCAATCTTCTGGAGATGGAGTATCTCCTTAAGAACGACATAGTCCATACCATGCTTGTTGCTGCGGAATATCCGTTGTGCCTCAATACCGATTTTCATTTGTTTCGCATTTATATAAACAAAAAAAGAACATGAATGATATCATGTTCTCCGATTCAGCGGTGCGTACGGGACTCGAACCCGTGACCCCATGCGTGACAGGCATGTATTCTAACCAACTGAACTAACGCACCAGTATATTAATATTCGACTGGCGGTGCGTACGGGACTCGAACCCGTGACCCCATGCGTGACAGGCATGTATTCTAACCAACTGAACTAACGCACCAAAAGTCGTTGCTTCATTTAAGCGGGTGCAAAGGTACGGAGTTTTTTTGAAAACTCCAAATGATTTGCCGAGAAATTACAAAAAAAGTGTTAAAAACACCGCTTTTCTGTATTTTTCCCCATCATAAAGCCAATCTTCGAGATAGTGAGACAGTCGAAATCCATTATTTTTGAATAAATCTATTGATGGAGTATTCTCTATATCCACAACAACATATAGTTGATGGAGATGGATCACTTGATGGGCATATTCTATCATTTGTTTCACAATAACACTTCCATAACCCATATTGCGGTACTGTCTTCTCACCACCAATCCCAGCTCGGCACGATTATGCTGAGGGTTATAGTCGGTGATATCAACAATGCCAACCACATCGCCACCATCCTTCGTTACTGCCAATAGCCTCAACTGCTTGTCGGCATATATATCGCATGTTGAGTTGGCTATGTAGTCATGCAGCAGATAACGTGAATATGGCACTGTTGTATATCCAACATTCCATAACTCAATGTCGTTCTCTATCGAATATAGCACATCGAGATCTTCGGGTTCAAGAGCCCTGAGAATTATTTCATCCATATACTTCCATTTGGGTAATTATAATATCCTTGTCATTATGGTATAAACCGAGTCTTACGCGATTATTGGCACTCTCCGACATGTGTTTGATGATGTCGGCATAAGACATATCTGACGGGTCGAACACCCGGACGACAATATTCTGCTTGCAATCATCGAGGGAGTCAATAACACTTAGACCCTTGCGCATGGCAATGGCACGGCATTTTTCCTTCATGGTGTTGCTTCCTTCCAAGTAAAGCACGGGAAATTCTATTTTATATCTTCCACCAAAACCAAGAGACTTTTTCATTCTGTCGAAAAGTGTAGCCATTAATGCCAACAGGGCGATGAAATATACAGCTATCTGGAGTGGCCAAATGATGAGCCAAGACAAATGACTGTAGTGCTTGCGCATAAATATGAGCATGGCATTGTAGAATACATGCACATAATTGAACGACGTCTTTTGTGTGCTCTCACCCTTATAGTGGATAATATCTGCTGGCACAAACCAGTTTTCCCATCCACCCTTGAGCAATCTATATGAGAGGTCGATGTCTTCGCCATACATAAAGTAGTCCTCATCCATAAGTCCCACCTCGTCGAGTGCCTTACGTCGCACAAGGAAACATGCGCCGCTCACCACTTCTATCCTTGAGGGTGAATCCCAGGGCAACCAGCCCATGTAATACCTTCCGTATTTGCGGTGCTGGGGCAGTCGCTTGCTTAAGCCTATTATTTTATAAAACGATGTCATGGGCGACGGTAAACCGCGTCGCGACTCCCTGGCTGTTGTTCCCCAGTCATTGTGCATCCTCACTCCAATACCTCCTGCCTGGGGATGACTGTCGGCAAAGTCGATTATCATCCTTATGGCGTCTTCCGCCACTATGGTGTCGGGGTTAAGCATAAGCACATATTCTGCTGTTGACTGTCTGATGGCTATATTATTTGCCTTGGAAAAACCGAGGTTATGTCCGCTCTCGATAATCCTTACACCCTCTATCTTTGACAGATAATCCACCGAACCGTCGCGGGAGTGATTGTCAACAACGATGATCTCTGAGTCAATACCTTGCAGAGCCCTTCGGACACTGTCGATACATTGACCCACGTAATACTTTACGTTGTAATTGACTATTACTACCGATATTTTCATTTTCTTGAAGCTGGATAAATAAAAGGCAAGCAAATGAGCAGTATCAATGCCATATACCCAAAGGTGGTGTTCATGAAGCTATAATATAATAAGGTGTTCAGTACGAGTGGTACGGTGATCATAAGAATCCTCAGCAATCCCCATTTTCTGAACGCTTTAATATTGCCCTCTTCCAATCGTTTCTCCACATCCTTTGTCTTAAACAGGCGAAGGGCCACGGGGATAAACACTATTGTGATGAGTTCCATGGATATTGTAGATAAGAACTCGTCCTGAGCTCTGCCTGTAAACATTCCAGAAGGCAGGATGTCGAGTTCATACAAGGCGGCAATAACCACTGCCACCCCCACATTTGCTATAAGCACTGTGCGTAAAAGACTAATTGTTTTATTCATTCTTGTTGAATTATTCAGTTAACAGGCGTACGGTTGACAATACTCCGCCCGAGAGTGAGTTCGTCGGTATATTCGAGTTCGTCGCCAACGGATATTCCCCTTGCAATCATAGACACCTTGACACCCATAGGAGCAAGTCGTCGTGTGATATAGAAATTGGTGGTGTCGCCCTCCATAGTGGATGCCAAGGCCAGTATCACCTCGTCTATCCCACCCTCGCCCACTCTTTCCACGAGTGAGTCGATCTCAAGGTCGTTGGGACCGATACCATCCATTGGCGATATCACTCCGCCAAGCACATGGTATAGCCCCTTAAACTGTTGCGTGGCTTCCACTGCCATCACATCCTGCACATTCTCCACCACACATATCATCTTCTTGTCGCGTTGTGGATTGCTGCATATCGGACATAATTCATCGTCGCTAATATTATGACAGCAGCGGCATCGTTTTATCTCATGCCGAGCCTCCATAAGTGCCTGGGCAAGAGAATCTGTCTGAGTCTCATCTTGCCTTAGCAGATGGAGCACCAGTCTCAGTGCCGTCTTCCGCCCTATTCCTGGCAGTTTCGCCATCTCGCCCACTGCCTTGTCGAGCAGTGCTGAAGGATATCTTGTCATATAATTTCTATTTATATCTCCGAAAGTTCAAGCCACCTCATCGACTTTTCGTCGATTTCGTCCTTGATAGCGGCAAGACGTTTGGATTTATCTGTCAGGGAGTCAACATCCAGAGTGCCGCTGCATAGGGCATCCTCGATGGATTTCTGTTCCTCTTCCAGTTGTCCTATTTCCTTTTCCAGACGTTCCATCTCCATGCGCTCCTTATACGTCAGTTTGCGAGGCTTATCTTCATTGCCATCGCGTCTGCCTGTTGACTTTCCCGTCGATGTCTCATTCTTTTTCTGTTGCTTTTCAGCCTCGCTCTTGGTCTTCATTGCCAACCACTGGCGGTATTGGGTGTAGTTGCCTGGGAAATCTTGTATCTCTCCGTTGCCCTTGAACACCAGCAGATGATCAACCACCTTGTCCATGAAATATCTGTCGTGGCTCACTACAATAACACATCCGGGGAAGTCGGCAAGATATTCCTCCAGTATCTGAAGTGTCACGATGTCAAGGTCGTTGGTAGGTTCGTCGAGCACGAGGAAGTTGGGATTCTGCATGAGCACTGTACACAGATACAGTTTGCGCCTTTCACCACCGCTCAGCTTATATACATAATTATGTTGCTGTTCGGGGGTAAAGAGGAAATACTGCAAGAGTTGTGATGCTGAGAGTTGTTTCCTGCCTCCGAGATTTATGTAATCCGCAATGTTGGTGATTACATCTATCACCTTCTGTTGATCGTCAAACTGCAATCCCTCTTGCGAGAAATATCCGAATTTCACAGTCTCGCCAATCTCGATTTTTCCTGCATCGGGACTCACCCTGCCAAGGAGCATCTTTATGAATGTGGATTTTCCTGTTCCGTTGTTTCCCAATATTCCCATCTTCTCGTATCGTGAGAAGTTATAGTAGAAGTCCTTCATGATGACCAGGTCGTCGAATGCCTTGGAGATATACTGACATTCGAAGATCTTCGACCCGATATATACGTTTGCCGACTTGAGTCGTAGCTGTCTGTCCTCCATTCTCTGCTTGGCCACCTTTTCGAGTTCATAGAAGGCATCCTCACGATATTTGGCCTTGTGTCCTCTTGCCTGCGGTTGTCGCCTCATCCATTCGAGTTCGGTGCGATACAGGTTGTTGGCCCTTTCAATCTCCGCCCTCTTATTGTCGATACGTTCTTGGCGTTTCTCCAGATAATATGCATAGTTGCCGCGATAGGTATATACAGTGCGGTCGTCGAGTTCGATGATCACCGAGCACACACGATCGAGGAAGAATCTGTCGTGAGTCACCATAAGCAATGTCTTGTTGCCTCGCGACAGAAAGCCCTCAAGCCATTCAATCATCTCAAGGTCGAGATGGTTGGTCGGTTCGTCGAGAATCAGCAGGTCGGGTTCTGTGATGAGCACATTTGCCAGTGCCACCCTCTTCTGCTGTCCGCCACTCAGTTGACCCATGGGTTGGTTGAGGTCGCGTATCTTCAATTGGGTGAGAACCTGCTTGGCCTTGAGTATCTTCTCATCCTCACCCTCGTGGTTGAAACAAGCCTCGAGCACCGTTTCCTCAGGGTCGAACACAGGCGATTGCTCAAGTATTCCCACCTTAATGTCTTTTCTGAATATGATGCTGCCCGAATCGGGTGAGTCGTTGCCTGCGAGTAGTGACAGAAGTGTTGACTTTCCCGTTCCGTTCTTGGCAATAAGACCTACCCTCTGTCCTTGTGCCACCGAAAAACTGATGTTTTCAAACAGCACAAGTGCACCGAAGGACTTTGTAAGATTCTGAACGTCAAGAAATGGTATTTCAGCCATGATTCTATTTATACATTATCCGACAACTCCATGTTTATCTCCTCGATATATCCGAGTACTTCGTCTCTACCTGTCTTTTTCTCGCTCGACGTGATAAACATCCTGGGCATTTCTTCCCATGTCTCGCTCAATGTCTTTTGGTATAAAGCCACACTGGCATTCACCTTATTGACATTCAGTTTGTCGGCCTTGGTGAAGACTATGGAGAATGGAACAGAGCTCTCTCCCAACCAGTTGATAAACTCAAGGTCTATCTTCTGTGGTTCAAGACGTATATCCACAAGCACAAACACGTTGACGAGCTGCTCTCTTTGCAGAATATATCCACGAATCATCTGGTCGAGCTTCTTTATCTCGGTCTTCGACCGCTTGGCATAGCCATATCCGGGAAGATCGACAAGATACCACTCCTTGTTGATGATGAAGTGGTTGATGAGCAATGTCTTTCCCGGTGTTGCCGATGTCTTAGCCAATTTCTTGTTGTTGCATAACATATTGATAAGACTCGACTTACCCACATTCGACCTTCCTATAAAGGCATATTCCGGTTTGGTGTCCTTGGGACACATCGTCACAGTGGGAGCACTGAGTGAAAATTCGGCGTTCTTTATTTCCATTATCTTTAACTACTTTAACTTCTATGATTTTAATACACTCGTGGACCGAAGATTTTCGTGCCCACCCTCACCATTGTACTGCCGCAATCCACGGCAATGGGATAGTCGTCGCTCATACCCCACGAGCGCTCGCAGAAGTAATCGGCATCGGCGAAATATCGTTCCTTGACCTCGTCGAAGAATTGTCGGGCGATCATAAACTCACGCCTTATCTGATTGTCGTCATCCACATTGGATGCCATCATCATGAGTCCGCAAATCCTCACATTAGTCATCTCGCGCCACTCGCCACCATCAAGCAACTGTCGGCAGGCATCGGGAGTAAGTCCATACTTTGTTTCCTCCTCGGCGATGTGCAGTTCCAGCAGCACGTCGATCACCCTGTTGTTCTTGGCAGCCTGTTTCTGTATCTCCTTGAGGAGCTTGAGCGAATCCACTGCATCAATCATAGATATATATGGTGCGATATACTTCACCTTGTTGGTTTGCAGATGGCCTATGAAATGCCATTTAATGTCATCAGGCAGTTCCTTCACCTTGCGCGAGAGTTCTTGCTCATGGCTCTCGCCGAAAATGCGCTGCCCCTCCTGATAGGCGGCATCGATATATTCGGACGGATGGAATTTGCTCACAGCCACCAGTCTTACACCTTCAGGAAGACTGGCTTTCACCTCCTTCAGGTTACCCTTTACATCATAATCCATATTACTGCTGCTCGTACTCTGGTTTGTCGTCCTTTTCTTTCTGTTTGTATTCAAAGACGTCCATGACGTTGGTCTCGCTCACGTTGATAGTCTGATAGTCAATCATTGTACCTCCCATCACCTCGTCGATATTCTTGATGGCAGAGTTAATACTACCTGCATTCACCAAATAGAACACCGATGTTTTCTTCTCCTTGTCGGTTTTCTCGTCGATAGTGATGAATGCGAGCTTTGCCTTGTACCATTTATCAGCCAAGTCGCTGTCGGCAAAGAAGATTTCCTTATATTGTGCTATCTTCAGGTCGGCAATCTCAATCTCTCCGCTCACGTATGAAGACATCTCTTCCATAATGCGCTTTTCAGCCTCACTAAAACTGAGTGCATCCACGGTATAAATCTCCACAACTTTCTTGGGCATACCGTCTTCCATTGTCTTCTCGTAACGTACTTTACATTCAAACCAAATTGCTGTTCTACTTCTCATTTCTATTATAATTTAATATTTTAATTTTTCAATAATTCAATATTTCAATATTTCAATTTTCAATCACTTCTGTATTCCGTTTTTCTGGACTGTCTTTTTCTTGGCATCAGTAATCTTGTCGATTATCTGAGTAGCTATCAACTGTCCTTTTTCATTGCTGATATTAGCCTCTTGCGACAGTTTCTGCTGCACCTCCATCAGTTCGCCGAACACTTTCTTGCTCGATGCCATAAAATTCTTCTCGCTGGCACCCATATGCTCTGCATCATATACCTTAGACAGGATGCGGGCGGCCTCCTTCTCAAACTGCTTTCTGAATATCTCTTCGCCTTTCTTTTCATACTCTTCCATCTGCTTGCGCTTCTCGGGCGGCAGTTTGCTTAACGAGTCTCCACTGATTACGCCCAATTCGGAAGCAGGATCAAAACCGTCGTCGAGCAGGTCGTCGGTTGACTGCTTAGGTGCCGGTTTTACATATTCTATCTCCTGTGGTTCGGGAGTCATGCCAAAATATATACCCACAATCACCAATGCCGCAGCAAGGGCTATGAGAAATGTGGTCAACGAACCGCGTACGTTCTTTAATTTTTTCAGAGCCGAGCGCATATCGATCACCGACTTGTATCTGTCTTCAGGCAATTCGGATGTAGCTTTCTTCACCAGTCTGCGGTATTCTATTGGCATGTCGCTCGTAGAGTATAGCCATTCGATAAACTTACCAATTGAATACACATCACTGCGCTCATCCACATTACCTCCAGACAGCACCTCGGGGGCCAGATATTCTGTCATGTCGCGATACAAAGACTTCTGGTCGCTCATATTTAAATAATAAGAACCATGCGACAACATCACAAGTTTGTTGTCACCCACTCGCGCCAAAATGTTATCAGGGGAATAGCAGATGTGCTGCACTCCCATCTTGTTGATATATACAGCAGCATCAAACAATTGCTGTATCACTTCATTGAGGAATTCCTTACGCCCCACAAGTGACGGTGTCTCGAAAAGCAGTCGTGAAAACGTGTTGAATCTGCCCTTTTCCACCTCAAGAGTCTTCGGTTCGCCATCCTTCTCCTCACCAATCACAAAATGCAACTGATGAGGCGAATTGAGCTTGCCGTTTTCCTCACATTCATGCCTTACGTTCTTTGCAAAAAGCACACTGTCAGAAAGATGACGGCGAAGGTCGAGCACATTGTCAAACTTACCCTCTCTCTGCTTCTTATGTAAAAATCCAATGGGCAGCAATGCCCCTTTTGCCATTTGCACGTTGCCCGAAGACAACATCTCATCATAATTCATATTCTTATACTTTGAATAAATATTCTGCAAAATTACAACTTTTAGCCGAAAAAACACAAAAGTTGATGAAAAATTATGTTAATAGTCAATATTTGCCTTTAATTATTTTGCAGTTTGTATAAAAAACACTACCTTTGCACCCAAAAAAAAGAAAAGAATGCCAGAAATTTCAGTTCGCGGACATGAGATGCCCGAGTCGCCAATCAGAAAACTCGCACCTCTTGCCGCTGCAGCAAAAAAGCGTGGCACCAAGGTATATCACCTCAACATCGGACAGCCCGACCTGCCCACGCCACAACAGGGTTTGGATGCACTCAAGCACATCGACCGTAAGATTCTCGAATACTCGCCCTCGCAGGGATATCTGAGTTATCGAGAAAAACTCGTTGACTATTATAAGAAGTATAACATCAACGTCAACGCCGACGACATCATTATCACGTCGGGCGGAAGTGAGGCTGTGTTCTTCGCATTTATGTCGTGCCTCAATCCAGGCGACGAGATTATCGTACCAGAACCAGCATACGCCAACTATATGGCATTTGCCATATCGGCAGGAGCGAAGATACGCACTATTGCCACAACCATCGAGGAGGGATTCTCGCTGCCTAAGGTGGAGAAGTTTGAGGAGCTTATCAACGACCGCACCCGCGCCATCATGATATGCAATCCCAACAACCCCACTGGTTATCTCTACACTCGTCGCGAGATGAACCAAATCCGTGACCTCGTGAAGAAATACGACCTCTATCTCTTTTCGGATGAGGTATATCGCGAATATATCTACACCGGTTCTCCTTATATCAGCGCATGCCACCTTGAAGGAATACAACAGAATGTTATTCTAATCGACTCTGTGTCAAAGCGTTATTCAGAGTGTGGAATACGTATTGGAGCTCTCATCACCAAGAATGAGGAAGTGCGCAAGGCTGTGATGAAATTCTGTCAGGCCCGCCTCTCCCCACCTCTCATCGGACAGATTGTGGCTGAGGCATCGCTCGACACTCCCGAGGAATATATGCGTGATGTTTATGATGAATATGTGGAGCGACGCAAATGTCTTATCGACGGTCTCAACCGCATACCAGGTGTATATTCACCCATACCCATGGGAGCATTCTACACAGTAGCCAAGTTGCCCGTTGACGACAGTGAGAAATTCTGCCGTTGGTGTCTCTCGGAATTTGAATATGAGGGCGAGACTGTCATGATGGCTCCCGCCTCTGGATTCTACACCACACCGGGAGCTGGCCACAATCAAGTGCGCATTGCCTATGTGCTGAAGAAGGAAGATCTCTCCCGCGCACTCATCGTACTGCAAAAGGCTCTTGAAGCCTACCCCGGAAGGACCAACGAATGAATATATCATTTTTCATAGCAAAACGTATTTATAGTGACAAGGGCGACAAGCGCAAGGTGAGCCGCCCTGCCATACATATAGCTACGGCAGGCGTGGCTATCGGTCTTGCCGTGATGATACTAACCGTCTCGGTAGTGCTCGGATTCAAGCACACCATACGCGACAAGGTCATCGGGTTCGGTAGTCATATCCAGGTGGAGAACTTCCTCACCATGCAAAGCTCCGACCCTTATCCTATTTGTATCGACGACAGTGTGATGAAGGTGATAAAGGGTATTGAAGGTGTTGAGCATGTAGAGCGATTTGCCCTCACGCAAGGCATACTTAAGACCGACCAAGACTTCCTTGGAATGTCGTTCAAGGGTATCGGACCAGAATACGACATATCGTTCATCAAGTCGAATCTAAAGAGCGGTAGCATACCGTCATTCAGTGATTCCGCGAATAAGGGAAATCTCCTTATCTCGACAGCAACGGCAGACAAGATGAATCTTAAGGCAGGCGACAAGGTGTTTGCCTATTTCATTTCCGACAATGGAGTGAAGGTAAGGAGATTCACCGTTTCCGGCATTTTCCAAACCAACATGAGTCAGTTTGACAATGCCTTGTGCTTCACCGATTTATATACAGCTCGCAAACTGAACAATTGGGATGGAGAATTATGTACGGGAGCCGAAATATCTGTTGGCGACTTGCAGCAAATCAATGCCGTTTCATTTCGCATAGCCGACAAGGTAAACCGCACATCCGACCATGATGGAAATATCTTCACCTCTCAAACAATCTACGAGACTTATCCCCAGATTTTCTCATGGTTGTCGCTTCTCGATATTAATGTATGGATAATCCTCGCCCTGATGATATGCGTAGCTGGATTCACAATGATCTCCGGTTTGCTCATCATCATCCTCGAGCGCACCCAGATGATTGGTGTTCTCAAAGCCCTGGGGATGAAGGGGGCGTCGGTGCGTCACACCTTCCTCTGGTTTGCCGTCTTCATCATCGGCAAGGGTATGCTCATTGGCGACATTCTCGCCGCCGCCATCATCCTCCTGCAGCGCCAAACAGGTTTTATCTCTCTCGACCCTGCAACCTATTATGTCAGCGAGGCTCCTACCGAGATAAATATCCAGGCATTCCTGCTCATCAACGCAGCCACACTTATCATCAGTGTCCTCGTTCTTGTAGGTCCTAGCTTCCTCATTTCTCACATCCATCCCGCCAAGTCGATGAGATATGAATAAGGCATATTTATCCCTTGATTCTATATTAAATATGCATAATCTTAAGTGAAATATGTTCTAAAACACCTAAAATCTTACTTTTTTAGCATATAACCAAAAAAAATGCACAAAAAGTTTGCGAATGTGCAGAAAAAGATATATCTTTGCACACAAATTTGAAAATTGTGCAATGAATACATTCAGCAGCTTCAATAAATACATTGAAAAAAGTATTATCGATAACTGGAACCTAGATGCCCTCACCGACTATAAGGGCATCACATTACAGTATCACGACGTGGCGCGAAAAATAGAAAAGCTCCACATACTCTTTGAACATTCGGGTGTAAAACCAGGTGATAAAATCGGACTCTGTGGGCGCAACTCCGCCCATTGGGCTGTGGCTTTTTTCGCCACACTAACATACGGAGCTGTGGCAGTGCCCATACAGAATGAGTTTAAACCAGAACAGATTTACAACATCGTCAATCATAGCGAGTCAAAACTACTCTTTGTAGGCGATTATGTGGCCAAGGAGATCAATCCAGTAGAAATGCCCACTCTCGAAGGCATCATCAATCTGCCTGACTACTCATTGATGTTGTCGCGCTCTGATAAACTTACATACGCACGCGAACATCTTAATGAAATATTCGGCCGACGATTCCCTCGTGCCTTCCGCTCGGAGGATGTATGCTATCATACCGACCAGGCAGAAGAACTTGCCATCATCAACTACACCAGTGGCACCACAGGATTCTCTAAGGGAGTAATGCTCCCCTATCGTGCCATCTGGGGCAATCTCGACTTCCTTCTCGATGTCATAGGCACACGCATCAAGCAGGGCTCTTCCATACTAAGCATCCTGCCTATGGCCCACATGTATGGTATGGCGGTAGAGTTTATCTTCCCCTTCGTGCATGGTTGCCACCTGTTCTTCCTCACCCGTCTCCCCTCGCCTGCCATCATCGCACAGGCATTCGCCGACATTCATCCTGCCATAGTCATCTCCGTACCACTTGTCGTCGAGAAGATTATTCGCAAGATGGTATTCCCGAAGATACAGAACAACAAGGTGAGACTGCTGTGGAATATGCCCGTAATCAACAAGAAGGTGAGGGAGCGCATCTGTCAAATGGTGATGGAGGCCTTCGGAGGCAATGCCTATGAGGTGATGACCGGAGGCGCAGCCCTCAACCAAGAGATAGAATCCTTCCTCAAGAGCATCGACTTCCCGTTGACCGCAGGATATGGAGCTACCGAGTGCGCACCGCTTATCACATACAGCGACTGGCGCGACTTCCAACCAGGCAGTTGCGGCACACCTGTGAGCCACATGGAAGTGAAAATCCTTAGTCCCGACCCCGAGAATATCCCTGGCGAGATTGTTGCACGAGGCACGAATGTGATGTTAGGCTACTACAAGAACGAGGAAGCCACACGCGAAGCTCTCGACAGCGAGGGTTGGTATCACACCGGCGACCTCGCTACAATGTCGGCAGACGGACATGTATTCATCCGAGGAAGAATAAAGAACATGCTTCTCGGTGCCAACGGACAGAATGTATATCCCGAGGAAATAGAGGACAAACTCAACTCGATGGCAATGGTCAACGAAAGTCTTATCGTGCAGCGTGGCGACAAACTGGTAGGTCTTGTATTCCCGGATTTCGACGAGGCACATGCTATGGGATTCAACGATTCAGACATCGAGAGCGTTATGGAGCAAAACCGCAAGGAGCTCAACGAGCAACTCCCGCCCTTCTGCCATCTCTCTGCAATACAATTGCAAAACGAGGAATTTGCCAAGACACCAAAGAAGAGTATCAAGCGCTATTTGTATAAATAATATATAGGATATGACCTCATTCAACGAGATAATAGAAAAATGCATCATTGACAACTGGGATCTCGACGCCCTGACTGATTACAAAGGTATCACCTTGCAATACCACGATGTGGCACGCAAGATTGAGAAACTGCATATCATGTTCGAGAACTCAGGAGTGCAACGTGGCGACAAGATTGCCCTTTGCGGACGCAACTCCGCCCATTGGGCAGTGGCTTTCCTTGCCACACTCACTTACGGGGCTGTGGCAGTGCCCATACTCCATGAGTTCACCCCCGAGCAGATACACAACATCGTCAACCACAGTGAGTCGAAAATTCTCTTCGTTGGCGACATCGTAGGCACACAAGTGGATGCCACCAAGATGCCTTCGCTCGAAGGTATTATCAATATCCCCGACTATTCGCTTGCACTCTCGCGCACCGACAAACTGACCTATGCCCGTGAGCACCTCAACGAGCTCTACGGACGCAAGTTTCCAAAGTATTTCCGTCGCGAGCATGTGAAATACTATCACGAGCAACGACCCGACGAACTGGCACTCATCAACTACACCAGCGGCACCACGGGATTCTCCAAAGGAGTGATGATACCTTATCGCGCCTTGTGGGGCAACTACGACTTCGCCGTGCATGTGCTCGGTAAGGTGATCAATCGTGGCGACAGAGTGATCAGCATACTGCCAATGGCCCACATGTATGGTATGGCATTCGAGTTTATCTTCGAGTTCCTCTATGGTTGCCATATCTATTATCTCACCCGCATACCCTCGCCTGCCATCATCGCACAGGCATTTGCCGAAGTGCGCCCGCAGATTATCATCGCCGTACCGCTTGTCATCGAGAAGATTATCCGCAAGAAAGTGTTCCCCAAGATACAATCGGGCAAGGTGCGCCTGCTGCGCAATATCCCCATCATCAACAAGAAGGTGGAAGAAAAGATATGCGACCAGGTGAAGCAAGCCTTCGGCGGACGATTCTACGAGATAATCATCGGCGGAGCGGCATTCAATCAGGAGGTGGAACAATTTCTCCATCGCATCAACTTCCCATATACCGTTGGATATGGAGCCACTGAGTGCGCCCCCATCATCTGCTATTCCGACTACCAGACCTTTGTGCCTGGCTCATGCGGACGTGCAGTCATCCACATGGAAGTGAAGATCGACAGTCCCGACCCTGCCAATGTGCCAGGCGAGATACTTGCCCGCGGCACCAATGTGATGCTCGGATATTACAAGAACGAAGAAGCCACCCGCCAAACCATCGACAATGAGGGATGGTATCACACAGGCGACCTCGGCACTATGGATGCCTATGGCAATGTATTCATCAAGGGACGCTCCAAGAACATGCTACTCGGAGCAAGCGGACAGAATATCTATCCCGAGGAAATAGAGGACAAGCTAAATTCCTTGTCTCTCGTCGTGGAGAGCGTGGTAGTTCAGAGAGACACCAAACTCGTTGGTCTTGTATATCCCGACTACGACGAGGCAAAAAACTTAGGATTCGCCACCAGCGATATCGAGGCCCAGATGCAGCAAAACCTGCAAGACCTCAACCTCGTGCAACCCGCCTACTGCAAGCTTGCAGCAATAGAAATCCAAGAAAAGGAATTCGAGAAGACTCCCAAGAAGAGTATCAAGAGATATTTATATAAATAAAAAAAGCCCCAAGACCTGAAAGCCTTGGGGACTCTTTTTCTTGCGGAGAGTGAGGGATTCAAACCCCCGATACCCGGAAAGGGTATACCGGATTTCGAGTCCAGCGCATTCGGTCACTCTGCCAACTCTCCTTGCTTGTTTGCGGCTGCAAAGGTAATCAAATTATTGGAAACGACAAAATAAAATTGCAATTTTAACATAAATGAACATTATCGACATAATATTTCTTGCCATAGCATTGGCAATGGATTGTTTCACTGTATCAATAGTGAGTGGAGTCATCAGCGGCAAATGGAAGTCAGCCCCTATGTTGCGCATGAGTTTTCTTTTTGGATTGTTCCAGGCCCTCATGCCCCTTATCGGTTGGCTTGGCATATCTTTTTTCAGTGCCTATCTTGAGTCGGTTGACCATTGGCTTGCATTCGGTCTGCTTGCCATATTGGGAGGCAAAATGATCAAGGAGTCATTCGACGACGACGATGAGGCTCACTTCAATCCCTGTCGCCTGCGCACCCAATTGATTCTTTCCGTTGCCACGAGTATCGATGCCCTTGCCGTAGGCATCTCCTTCGGTTGCCTTGGCTATTCATCGCTCTCAGCCATTTCTCTTCCCCTGTTTGTCATCGGCATTGTGTCCTTTCTCTTTGCCGTGGCAGGTCACCTTCTCGGCATACGTTTTGGCAAGACCATTGCCCGTCGCCTCAAACCAGAGCTCTTCGGTGGCCTGGTTCTCTTGGCGATAGGCGTAAAGATTCTAGTCACTCATCTAATGGAATAGATGAAATAATCATAGTGGAAGGCGATAGCCCAAGGAAAAGGAGAATACACTGCTGCGAAACTTGTTGGAGTCGTGTGGAATGTCGTTCAAGTCGCTCAGTCCGATACGGTATTGAGCCTCAAGGATGACATTCTCATATTCATAGGACACACCGACAGGAATGGAAATGTCAATATGTTTATAGGCATCCTTCATCTCAACATCATTTGAGAAATACACCTTAGTTCCTTCTTCGGCTGGTTTACCTTCCGCATCATAGTAGATTATCTTACCAGGATTCAACTTGTCGTAAAGTCCCGACACTGTATTATATTTTAGTTTTGCAGAAAGCATGAATCCAAACTGCACACCGGCCTTCAGGGCTATATTGTCGGTGAGATAGACATTGCATTTCAGCGGAATATTCAGAAAGCCCATATTCACCCTGATGTCTTCAGCTTTGGTGAAATCATACAGGTTATCTGAACCGTCTTGCTTGGATGCCACATGAAAGTCCTTGGCCTTCTCGCTCTGCATGGCATACATTGCACCGAGCGTCACGCCTATCCTATCGTGCACCATATACTCCACTTCGGCTCCACCCTCATATCCCAACTTATACGAGAAATCAATGAATTTGTCATCTGAATCCACCAATCCTATTTTGTCTCCTTTCAATTTTGCTAGATTCACTCCCACCTTGGGGATAATCGACCATTCGCCAACGTCACGCTTCTGCGCATTGGCATTAGTAGATATAGCACATACAAGCAACGCTGCCAATAATCTTGATATTGTCTTCATCATAACCATTATTTTAATTGTAAATACTTCAATATTTTCTGCAAAGTTACGTATTTTACAGTAAATCATACCTAAATATCAATAGATTAACATAAATTTACATCAAATAGTAGATTATGAATAGTTACCGAGGATTTAACATTTTTTATTCCCGCCAATTTTAATATATAAATAAATATATGTAACTTTGCACCACATTTAGGAATTTAAGAAGAAAAATTATAAGAATCTTAGTGAAAGAAAGGTAAGAAGATATGAAAAATTTGGTTATAATGTCGGCTATGGCTCTTATGGCCATAAACGCAAATGCCGAAAAAGTGAAATTCGAGATTAGCGGTGTTGTTGCTGACTCGATAAAAGAGGTTGTTGTCATTGTGAACAACGATAAAAACTCAAGTCAGAAAGTGCCTGTTGCCAACGGACGCTTCAACGCTGTCGGTGAGGCTGAAAAGAACGACTTGCTGAATGTGGGTCATGAGATCAACAGAGGGGTCAACTCGCTTGTTGCTATCAATGACGGACAACCGATAAAGATGAACTTTGTTGAGAATACGGTGAGCGGCTCTTCTGAGAACTCTGCCCTGGGCAATCAGATTAAGGCTAATGCCGCCGATGAAGGCAGGATGGCTGTCCTCATAAAAGAATACCGCGAACTCAGTAAGCAGAACACAGCTGAGGCTGACGCTCGTATAAAGGAAATAATGGCTGAGGCAAATGCTATCGAGGAAAAGAATATGAAAGCCTCAATAGAATATATAAAGGCTCATAAGGGGGATGTCACTCCTGTGGCATTTATCCAGAATGTGATGTATGAATTGTCATACAACGAACTGGCAGAGATCATCAATCCCGACGTGGCTTACTTCAACCATCCAATGGTGGCAAAGGCCAAGAGACTCATGGATGGACTGAAGAAGCGTATGCCCGGAGCAATGTTCACCGATCTTGTGATGAACGATACCGAAGGTAAGGAACGCAAGCTCAGCGAATGGGTGGGCAAAGGCAATTACGTGCTTGTTGACTTCTGGGCATCGTGGTGCGGACCTTGTCGAGCAGAAATGCCCAATGTGGTGGCTGCCTACGAGAAATACCACAACAAGGGATTTGATGTCGTAGGTGTCAGCTTCGACCAGAAAGCAGAAGCATGGAAGAAGGCCATTGAGCAGATTGGAATGAAATGGCATAACATATCCGACCTCAAGGGATGGAAATGTGCCGCTTCTGAGGTTTATGGCGTGAGCAGCATCCCCTCTAACATCCTTATTGACGGAGAGGGCAAAATTGTTGCTTCCGACCTGCGCGGTGAGGATCTGCAGAAGAAACTCGCCGAAATATTCAAGTAATTTAAACAGTGAGAATGAATAGTCAATTTACAAATGAAGTTTCGCGCATATTAGCGCTTAGCCGAGAGGAAGCGGCTCGACTCGCCAACGACACTGTTGGGGCCGAGACGCTTCTGCTCGGTATATTACGTCAGGGTAATTCAACAGTTACACAAGCATTAAAAAAACTACACAGCGACCCAAAGGAGATAAAGAACGCTCTCGACAACAGACTTAGGGTGGATCATGTGGGAGCAATGCCAAACACTGAGAATATCGCGCTCAACGAGAGTGCCAACAATATTCTTAGATTGGCTGTCCTCGAAGCAAGAAGGCAACACAAAAGTGAGGTTGACGTGGAGCATCTCATGCTCGCCATCCTTCACGACTTTGCCAACAATGGGGCAAAGATGGTGCTCGAGGAATATAATGTGACATACAACAGGTTCCTTGGACTTGTTGACCCGGATAGTGTGCCTAACAACGGCATCGGGTTGCCTGATGACGACGAGGAGGATGACGAGGAGATGGCTGATGCCGGCGGTAACGTATTTGGTACTTCTGCCAACGGAAATACCATGGGCAGTAATCCCAAAACCAAGACTGAAAAGTCGAATAGTGGCACTCCGGTGATTGATAACTTTGGTATCGACCTCACCGACCTCGCATCAAGGGGTGCGCTCGACCCTGTTGTCGGCCGAGAGGATGAGATAATAAGGGTGATGGAGATTCTTGGCAGAAGAAAGAAAAACAACCCTGTGCTTATCGGCGAACCAGGTGTAGGCAAGAGTGCCATCGTTGAAGGATTGGCACAAAGGATTGTCAACAAGCAGACATCCCCACTGTTCTACAACAAGCGAATTGTTAATCTCGACATGACTTCGATTGTGGCGGGAACAAAATATCGTGGTCAGTTTGAGGAGCGACTAAAGGCTCTGCTCAAGGAATTGGAAAACAATCCCGACATTATTATATTTATTGACGAGATACACACTCTGGTGGGTGCAGGAAGTACACCGGGAACAATGGATGCCGCAAACATCATGAAACCGGCCCTTGCCCGCGGAGCAATACAATGTATTGGTGCCACCACCCTCGACGAGTTCCGCAATAGCATCGAGAAGGACGGAGCACTTGAACGCCGATTCCAAAAGGTGATGGTGGAACCCACTACAAAGGAACAGACAATACAGATTCTCAATAACTTGCGCGAGAGATACGAGCAGCATCATCACGTGAAATATACCGATGATGCCCTCTTGGCATGCGTCAACCTCTCCGCCAGGTATATCTCCGACCGACAATTCCCCGACAAGGCTATCGACGCCATGGACGAGGCAGGAGCTCACATCCGCATCGGCAATTTCAATGTGCCAAAGGAAATCACCGACAAGCAGGATGAACTGAAGAAGGTGAAGAGTCAGAAACAGAGTGCGGTGAAAAACCAAAACTACGAACTGGCTGCTGCTTTCCGCGATATGCAGACCAATCTGGAGACTGAACTCAAGGAGATGAACGAGAAATGGGCTAAGGGCGACAACACCGAAAAGACCGTCATCGGCGAAAGAGACATCGAGAAGGTGGTGTCGATGATGACAGGAATACCTGTGCAGAAACTCGGTGGAAAGGAAGAAATCCGACTCAAGGGTATGGCTTCCCAACTCAAAGACTCGGTTGTGGCACAGGACAAGGCCATCGAAAAGGTGGTGAAGGCTATACAACGAAACCGTGTTGGACTTAAAGACCCGAATCATCCTATCGGAGTGTTCATGTTCCTCGGTCCTACCGGTGTGGGAAAAACATTCCTCGCCAAGAAACTCGCTGAGTTTATGTTTGGCTCTAAGGATGCCCTCATAAGAGTGGATATGAGTGAATACTCAGAACAGCACACCGTCTCCCGACTTGTTGGTGCACCTCCGGGATATGTGGGATATGGCGAGGGCGGACAGTTGACCGAAAAGGTGAGACGTCATCCCTACTCTGTCGTTTTGCTCGATGAAATCGAGAAAGCCCACGGCAATGTGTTCAACATGCTGCTGCAGGTATTTGACGACGGACGCCTCACCGATGGTAATGGAAGAACGGTGGATTTCCGTAATACGGTGATCATCATGACGAGCAATGCCGGAACACGCCAGTTGAAGGACTTCGCCCGTGGTGTGGGTTTCACTGCTGCTGGTAATGGTAGCGGACTTGCCACCAACGACAAGGACAAGGAATATGCTCGCAGTATTATACAGAAAGCTCTGAGTAAGCAATTCTCACCCGAATTCCTCAATCGTCTCGATGAGATAATCACATTCGACCAATTGGATATCAACGCAATACGACAGATTATTAATGTAGAACTCAAAGAACTGTTATCACGTATTGAGAGTTTGGGATACAATGTTGAAATCACTGATGAAGCCAAAGATATGGTGGCGAAGAAGGGCTACGACGTGCAATTTGGTGCACGACCTCTAAAGCGTGCCATCCAAAACTATATCGAGGACGGACTCTGCGAACTGATTATCAATGGCGACTTGAAGATGGGCAGTAGGATTGTCATCAGCAAAAAGACGGATAAGGAAGAACTTGATTTCAATATTGAAGAATGAAATTATCTGAACTAAGCACAGGGGAAAAGGGAGTTATCGTAAAGGTGCTCGGACATGGTGGATTCAGAAAACGTATCGTTGAAATGGGATTCATCAAGGGAAAGGTGGTGGAGGTGTTGCTCAATGCCCCACTGCAAGACCCTGTAAAATATAAGATTATGGGCTATGAAGTGTCGCTCAGACACAAAGAGGCCGATATGATCGAAATCGTATCTACCGAAGAGGCCAAGGCCTTGGAGGCTGAAGAGGCCAAAGCCATGGATAGTGGTGACAAAACATCCTTGCAGGCTGCTGGCGAAAAAGTATGCCAGGACTACGAGATGACTGAACAACGGTTGCATAACGTGGCCATGAAAAAGCGACGCTCCATTAACGTTGCTCTCGTGGGTAATCCCAATTGCGGAAAAACATCGCTGTTCAACTTTGTCTCGGGGGCTCATGAGCGCGTAGGCAACTACTCGGGTGTCACCGTGGATGCCAAGGAGGGTCAAGCCTTTTTCGAAGGATATGAATTCAATATCGTTGATTTGCCAGGTACATACTCTCTTTCGGCTTATTCTCCCGAGGAGATGTATGTGAGACGACAGATTATCGACAAGACTCCCGATGTCATCCTCAATGTGCTCGATGCAAGCAATCTCGAGCGCAACCTCTATCTCACCACACAACTCATCGACATGCACCCCCGAATGATTTGTGCACTGAATATGTACGACGAGTTTGAGGAAAGAGGCGATTCCATCGACTATAAGAAACTCGGCCAACTGCTCGGAGTGCCTATGGTGCCCACCGTCTTCAAGACGGGCAAGGGTGTGAAAACCCTTTTCCATATCATCATCAACCTTTACGAAGGTGTCGATTTCATCGATAAAAAGGGTAATATCAATCCTGAAGTAGCTAAGCAGATACAAGATTGGCACAAGGAATATGACGACGAGGGTATTGAGGAACATAGTGAAGACTTTGCTCATGGCAACAAACCCAATAACAGCGTGTTCAGACATATACACCTCAACCATGGTGCCGTCATCGAGAAAGCTATCGAGAATATCCAAAAGGAACTCAGGAAGGAAACATCGTTAAGACACAAATACTCAACGCGTTATCTATCCATCAAATTACTTGAAAAGGATAGTGAGGCGGAGAAAGTTATCAGGGAATTGCCCGATGGCAATAATATCCTCGCCATACGCGAAAAAGAGGCAAAACGCATCACTGACGAGTTGCAGGAAGACCCCGAGACGGCAATCATGGATGCCAAATATGCAATCATCCATGGTGCCTTGCATGAGGCGGAATTCGAAATAGGCAACAAAAACGACACTTATCAGGCTACGCATGTCATCGACGCATTGATAACCAACAGATATGCCGGTTTTCCGATATTCATCCTATTGCTCTACCTGATGTTCCAAGTAACATTCAGTATTGGTCAATATCCAATGGATTGGATAGATGCCGCATTCGGTGCCTTAGGTGAGATTGTGGCAAGTTATATGCCCGACGGAATGCTTAAGGACATGATTGCAGATGGAATAATCGGCGGTGTTGGTGCGGTAATGGTATTCCTGCCCCAGATACTCATCCTCTATACCTTCATATCATTTATGGAGGACTCGGGATATATGGCAAGGGCGGCTTTCATCATGGACAAACTGATGCACAAGATGGGACTGCATGGCAAGTCGTTCATCCCACTGATTATGGGATTCGGATGCAATGTGCCCGCAGTGATGGCCACCCGCACTATCGAGAGTCAGCGCTCACGACTTATCACAATGCTCATCCTACCGATGATGAGCTGTTCTGCACGACTGCCTATATATATAATGATTACGGCTATGTGCTTCGATGTGAAATACCAGAGTATCATCATCATCTGTCTGTATGTGCTCGGTATTGTCATGGCGGTGCTGATGAGCCGTATATTCAGCAAATGGCTTGTAAGGGGCGAGGACACACCTTTCGTCATGGAACTTCCTCCTTATCGCATACCTACAGCAAAGGCTATTGCAAGGCACACATGGGAGAAGGGAAAGCAGTATCTCAAAAAGATGGGTGGCGTCATCCTCGTGGCAAGTATCATCATCTGGGCACTTGGCTATTTCCCTCATAACGATGAACTGACACGCCAGCAGCAACTTGAACAGAGCTACATAGGAATGATTGGCAAGACCATCCAACCGGTGTTCAGTCCTCAGGGATTCGACTGGAAACTGAGTGTGGGTCTCGTATCGGGTGTCGGAGCCAAGGAGATTGTGGCCTCAACAATGGGAGTGCTTCATGCCGACGGACAGGATCCTATCTCTCCATCCACCGCATTCTGCTATCTCGTGTTCGTATTACTTTATTTCCCATGTATTGCCACCATCGTTGCCATCAAGAATGAGAGCGGGTCGTGGAAATGGGCTTTGTTTGCGGCATGCTACACCACTGGAGTGGCATGGTGCGTATCGGCATTAATAAACTTGGTATTATGAGAGATATAAATGATTTCCAACTACTCGAATACAATACATTCGGTATTGAGGGCAAGTGCAAACGCTTTTGTGAGTTTGATACTGTCGATGAACTGAGGTTTTTTCTCAACTCATTCAACGAAACCGACCAACCGCTGATGATTCTTGGCGGAGGCAGTAATCTGTTGCTCACAAAAGACTTCTCCGGAACAGTGTTGCACTCAAACATAGTGACCGAACCGCATATCGAGATTGCCGGTGACAACAGCAAGGAGACAGATGACAGCAAGGATGTCTTTGTTACAGTAGGCAGCGGAATGATTTGGGATGATTTCGTGGATTTCTGCGTTAAGAATCACATATACGATTGCGAAAACCTCTCACTGATTCCTGGTACAGTGGGTGCGAGTGCTGTACAGAACATCGGTGCTTACGGAGTTGAGGCTAAGGATATAATATATAAGGTGGAAGTGATTGAGATAGCCACAGGCGAAAAGCATGTTTTCAACAATAGCGAATGTGGCTTTGCCTACCGCTACAGCCGATTCAAGGGTGAGTGGAAGGGACAATATGTAGTCACTGCAGTCACATATCGCTTATCCACTCAATTCACACCTCATCTCGACTATGGAAATATTCGAGAAGAAATTCAACGACTTAATATTAAGTCACCCGATGCCAGTATGTTACGTCAGATTATCATCAACATCCGGCAAGCCAAACTCCCCGACCCGAAGATAGAGGGTAATGCAGGTAGTTTCTTTATGAACCCGGTAGTTGACAAGGCAAAATATGAGGCTCTTGCAAATGAATATCCCGGTATGCCCCACTACACTATCGACGACAATCACGAGAAAATCCCCGCAGGATGGATGATAGATCGTTGTGGATGGAAGGGCAAGACCAAAGGCAGGGCTGGTGTGCATGACAAACAAGCATTGGTATTGGTAAACCGTGGTGGAGCTACTGGCAAGGAGATTGTGGATTTATGCAATACCATCCGCAAGGATGTATTCAATAAATTCGGAATTGAGATTAACCCAGAGGTAAATATCGTATAATGAGATAAATATCGTCTATTGAGATCAATATTGAAAGCATTATGAAATTGACATTTCTCGGTACAGGAACAAGTTGTGGAGTTCCCACATTAGGTTGTTTCTGTGATGTATGCACAAGCACAGACCCGCATGACAAGAGACTTCGAACGTCGGCTCTTCTCGAAACAGAAAACACCCGTCTGCTCATAGACTGCGGACCAGATTTCCGTCAGCAGATGTTGCAACAGGAGTTTAGGAAGATCGACGCCATCCTTATCACCCACTCCCACTACGACCATGTGGGCGGTATCGACGACCTGCGTCCCTACTGCCGTTTTGGGGATATAGACATTTATGCCGATGAAATCAGTGCAAATAGTCTTCGGCAGACAATGCCCTACTGCTTTGCTGAAAAGAAATACCCTGGTGTGCCATCTATAAATCTGCATACCATACACCCCCATGAACATCTGAAAATTGGGGATTTCGACATCACACCCTTTCAAGTGATGCACGACAAACTACCCATCTTGGGTTATAAAATCAACAACTTGGCTTATATCACCGATATGAAGACTATAGCCGACGAGGAAATGGAGTTGATAAAGGGAGTGGATATATTGGTGGAAAACGCACTGAGATGGGATAAGCCACATCACTCCCACCAACTCGTAGGCGATGCCGTTAATTTTGCCCGACGTGTGGGTGCCAAGCACACCTACCTCGTCCATGCCAATCACGACATAGGCAAGCACGATGACATCAACAAGCGATTGCCGGATGATATCCGTTATGCCTATGACGGACAAGTTCTGTTATGCCCATGACGGCATAATAATCAATTACTCACTTAATTTCGTCAGCAACCATTTTCCGCCCTTACGCTTAAACGTTAGTTCCATCTCCAATCCGTTGGAGATACCACGGAATACCAGTATCTTGTTGTTGCCTCCCTGCTTGGGGTGACCATAAATCACATTGTACATTGTATGTGAAGGCAACTCCGGTGCAAAGGCAGGCCAAGTCTCTGGAGTCAGCACTCCCTCCATCGTACTGAAATCATCGTCGGGATCAGGCCCCGAGAACTGTACAATCTCGCTCACACTTCTACATTGAAAGGCAGTGTCGGTGGCAAAACGATGATAGAATTTGAGGAAGGAAGCATTGATGCTATGGGCAAGGGACTTGGATACGATTGAATCAAGCATCCACAATCCATTGTTGCGATTGAACACAAACTGCTTTACATAGTGCTTTGAGAGATATATCTTCTCTACCCTCACCTCGTTGATGGCAGTGTCCTTGACAGCCCTGAGCTCCCGCTCATTGTTAACAATCAAGGTATAATAACCCTGATGCATAAAGAAATGCTCAGTCTTCCATTCGTCCTTGGATATTTCCGTAGTCTTCCCGCCGCTAATCGACGGCAAAGGCCATACCGTTCTCTTCAACTGTAGTTTTCGGTTGGCTGCATAGTTGAAGAAAAAGTCATCAAACAACTCGTCAGCCGCCTTGGGCATCGGAGTCTCGGAGATAAGAATCTCCATAGTATCCACTGAGGCAGTGTCATTGATACTGTCAGAATCTGCAGGCACATCATTTTGCGAGCCCGCCTTGTTTCCCGTACACGAGAAAATGATCGCCGTTGAGACGAAAAATATTGGTAAAATCTTCTTCATTTTGACCTCGGAATATATATCCGCTCTCAAATTTTCGGCAAAATTACAATTATTTTTTGATATTATGCACTTTTTTCCCTAAAATTTATTACCTTTGCAGCGAATTTATTATAATAAGTCAAGATGATACTAGAAAAAATAGACGAACTTCTACAAGAAGTTAAGAATATCAGTGCCACAAACGCTGATGAAATCGAGGCGCTGAGACTCAAATATCTCAGCAAAAAAGGTGCTATCACTGCACTCATGACTGATTTCCGAAATGTACCAGCCGACCAAAAGAAGGCAGTGGGAATCAAAATCAATGAACTAAAACAAACGGCTCAGGATCGTATCAATGAACTCAAGGAGCAGTTGGAGACTTCGGACAATGAATCAGAAGCAATCGACCTTACCCGCACTCCCTACCCCATCAAGCTCGGTACGCGCCATCCTCTGACCATCGTCACCAACGAGATTATCGACATCTTCTCGCGCATGGGCTTTGTGCTTGCCGACGGTCCCGAGGTTGAGGACGACTTGCATGTGTTCACCAAGATGAACTTTGCAGCCGACCATCCCGCACGCGACATGCAGGACACCTTCTTCGTGGAGCAGAGCGAGACAGGCGACGTGACGAAGAATATCTTGCTTCGCTCGCACACCAGTTCGGTGCAGGCACGAGTAATGGAGACCTCACAGCCCCCCATTCGCATCATCTGCCCCGGGCGTGTATATCGCAATGAGGCGATCACAGCCCGCGCCCACTGTTTCTTCCATCAGGTGGAAGGACTGTATATCGACAAGAACGTGTCATTCACCGACCTCAAGCAAGTCCTTTTGTCGTTTGCCCGCGAGATGTTCGGTGCCGACACCAAGATACGTCTTCGTCCAAGCTATTTCCCATTCACCGAACCAAGTGCCGAGATGGACATCTCATGCCATATCTGCGGCGGCAAGGGTTGCGGATTCTGCAAGCACACCGGTTGGGTGGAAATCCTCGGTTGCGGTATGGTTGATCCCAACGTGCTCGAGCAGTGCGGTATCGACAGCAAGGTATATAGCGGATATGCCTTCGGTATGGGAGTTGAACGAATCACTAACCTTAAATATCGCGTGAGCGACTTGAGAATGTTCTCTGAGAACGACACAAGATTCCTCAAGGAATTTGAGTCAGCTGACTAATAAAATTTTTATAATATATTATAATTATGTATTTCACATTATTCATCACCGTTATTCTGACGGCTGTTGTACTGGTAGTGGCAGCTTACGCAATTGCTAAGCTCATTGGTCCGCGCTCGTACAATCCGGTGAAGGGTGAACCGTTTGAGTGTGGTATTCCTACCCGTGGTAGCTCTTGGCTTCCCACGCATATCGGATACTACCTCTTCGCAATCCTTTTCCTGATGTTCGACGTCGAAACCATGTTCCTCTACCCCTGGGCAATAGTCGTCAAGCAGTTTGGAACCATGGCTATCTATAGCATCGGTTTCTTCATGCTTGTATTGGTATTTGGCCTTGCTTACGCATGGCGGAAAGGAGCGTTGGAATGGAAGTAAGGAAACCTGTTATCAAGAGCATTCCCTACGACGAGTTCAAGGACAATGCAAGTTTAGAGAAAATTATCAACGAGCTCCACGATGGTGGATGCAATGTTGTTGTCGGTACTCTCGACCAAGCCATCAACTGGGGACGCAGCAACTCTCTGTGGTCGCTAACCTTCGGTACCAGTTGCTGTGGTATTGAGTTTATGTCGGTGGGTTGCGCCCGCTACGACTTCTCTCGATTTGGCTTCGAGGTTACCCGCAACTCACCACGCCAAGCCGACCTTATCATGGTGGCTGGAACAATCACCCACAAGATGGCACCAGCCTTCAAGCGTCTTTACGACGAGATGGCAGAGCCTAAATATGTTGTGGCAGTAGGCGGTTGCACCATCTCCGGAGGTCCGTTTAAGTCGAGTTACAACGTAGTGAAGGGCATCGAGGAGATTGTGCCTGTGGATGTGTATATCCCTGGTTGTCCTCCACGTCCCGAGGCTATCCTCTATGGCATGATGCAGCTTCAGCGCAAGGTGAAGATTGAGAAATTCTTCGGTGGCGCCAACCACAAGCAAACAGCCGAGGAGCGCCAGTTGGGACTCTCCAACGAGGCTATCGCCGCAGGATGGAAGAAACCGGCAGTGGTCACCGATGTACCTGAAGACTTTGTGAAGAACATTAAAAAAGAACAGGAGGAAGGCAAATGAAACTCGAAAATTTAGTATTTGACTTTGACAAGTTTGCCTCCGAAATGGCAAACCTCAAGGAGAAGAAGCATTTCGACTATCTTGTAACCATCGTCGGAGAGGACTTCGGCGGCGAGGAGGGATTGGGATGTATCTATATCCTGGAGAACACCGACACCCACGAGCGCACCAGTGTGAAATTGCTGGCCAAGCAGGTGGGCGAGTCCGACTTTGTCATACCTACCGTGTCTAATATATGGAAGGTGGCCGACCTCCTCGAGCGCGAGGTGTTCGACTTCTACGGCATCAAGTTCCTTGGTCATCCCGACATGCGTCGTCTCTATCTGCGCAACGACTTCAAGGGCTATCCTTTCCGCAAGGATTGGCAGTTCGACGACTCCTACTCGCTCGAAGACGACGTGGAGCCCGACTACACCTTAATATATAATCTTAACGAGGACGGAAAACTGGTATGCGAGCAGCGCAAACTCTTCACCGATGATGAATATGTAATAAATATCGGTCCGCAGCACCCCTCTACCCATGGTGTGCTCCGTCTGCAAACAGTTGTAGATGGCGAGACCGTCAAGCGTATCTATCCCCATTTGGGATATATACACCGTGGTATCGAGAAGATGTGCGAGAGCTATACATATCCGCAGACCCTTGCCCTCACCGACCGTCTCAACTACCTCTCGGCAATGATGCATCGTCATGCCCTCGTGGGTGTTGTTGAGGAGGCGTTGGGCGTGGAGCTCACCGACCGCATCAAGTATGTGCGCACTATTATGGACGAGCTTCAGCGTCTCGACTCCCACCTGCTCTACTGCGGTTGCTGCGCTCAGGACCTCGGTGCCCTCACCGCATTCCTCTACTGCATGCGCGACCGCGAGCATGTGCTCAACGTGATGGAGGAAACAACCGGTGGACGACTCATCCAGAACTACTACCGCATAGGTGGTCTTCAGGATGACATCGACCCCAACTTCATCCAGAACTGCAAGAAGCTCTGCAAGTATCTGCGCCCGATGATTAAGGAGTATATGGATGTCTTCGGCGACAATGTCATCACCCACAACCGATTTGAGAAGGTGGGCATGATGTCACTCGACGACTGCATCAACTATGCCGTCACCGGTCCTGCCGGTCGTGCTGCCGGATGGCACAACGACACCCGCAAGCGCCACCCCTATGATATGTATAATAAGGTGGAGTGGCAGGAGATTACCATGACAGGTTGCGACTCTATGGATCGCTATCTCATCCACATCAAGGAGATGTATCAGAGCCTCGACATCATCGAGCAGCTCATCGACAATATCCCCGAGGGCGACTTCTACGTAAAGCAGAAGCCCATCATCAAGGTGCCCGAGGGCCAGTGGTACTTCTCTGTAGAGGGAGCCAGCGGTGAGTTTGGAGTATATATTGACTCCAAGGGCGACAAGAGTCCCTGGCGTCTTAAGATGCGTCCGATGGGTCTTTCTCTCACCGGTGCTCTCGACCCGATGCTCCGTGGACAGAAGATTGCCGACCTCGTCACCACTTGTGCGGCTGTTGACTTCGTTATTCCCGACATCGACAGGTAAAAAATGGTGTTCAACAATTAGAATTAAGAAAGACAACTTATATGTTTGATTTTAGTATAGTTACTACATGGATTGACTGCCTACTGCGCGACACTCTCGGGCTCGGGGATTTTTGGTCGATTCTTATCGAGTGCGTCTTGGTGGGCGTGGGCATCCTGTTGGGATATGCCATGCTGGCCATCGTCTTGATATTCATGGAGCGTAAGGTGTGTGCCTACTTCCAGTGCCGTCTTGGCCCGATGCGAGTAGGTCCCTGGGGAGTATTCCAGGTCTTCGCCGACGTGTTGAAGATGCTCATCAAGGAGATCTTCACAGTCGATAAGGCCGACAAGGTGCTCTATTTCCTCGCTCCTGTGTTTGTGATTGCAGCCTCTGTGGGAACGTTCTCCTTCCTGCCGTGGAACAATGGTGCCGTGGTGCTCGACTTCAATGTTGGCATCTTCCTTCTCACCGCCATTTCCAGTATCGGAGTGGTTGGCGTGTTCCTCGCCGGATGGGGTTCCAACAACAAGTATTCCGTTGTGTCGGCATTGCGTGGCGCCGTGCAGATGATCTCTTATGAGATGTCGCTCTGCCTCTGCCTTATCACAGCCGTCATCCTCACAGGCACGATGCAGATGTCGGGTATCGTGGAGGCACAGACCGGTCCGTGGAACTGGCTTATCTTCCGTGGTCATATTCCCGCCATCATCGCCTTCCTCGTGTTCCTCGTGGCAGGTAATGCCGAGGCCAACCGTGGTCCGTTCGACCTTGCCGAGGCAGAGAGCGAGTTGACAGCCGGTTATCACACCGAGTATAGCGGTATGGGATTCGGTTATTTCTATCTCGCCGAGTATCTCAACCTCTTCGTTATCTCTGGCATCGCCACAACAGTGTTCCTTGGCGGATGGGCACCTATTAATATAGGTATAGAGGCCTTCGACGCCGTGATGAACTACATCCCGGGCATCGTATGGTTCCTCGGCAAGACCTTCGCCATCGTATGGATACTGATGTGGATACGTTGGACATTCCCCCGTCTGCGTATCGACCAGATACTTAAGTTGGAGTGGAAATACCTCATGCCATTGTGTCTCATCAACCTCATCCTGATGACCGTTGTAGTGGCATTCGGATGGCACTTCTAGAACTTAAATAAAGCATTTACAAATAATAAATAATTATGAGCAATACATCATATTTCGGAAGCATTGCCGCCGGATTGAAGACCCTCGCCACAGGTATGAAAATCACGTGGAAGGAATACTTCACCCCGAAATCGACAGAGCAATATCCCGAAAACAGAAAAACCACACTGCACGTGGCTGAGCGCCACCGCGGACGCCTGGTTATGCTCCGCGACGAGAACGGTGCCGTCAAGTGCACGGCATGTACTCTGTGCGAGAAGACTTGCCCCAACGGCACCATCAAGATCAAGACCGAGATGGTGACCACCGAGGATGGCAAGAAGAAGCGTCGCCTGGTGGATTACCAATACGACCTCGGCGACTGCATGTTCTGCCAGTTGTGCGTCAATGCGTGCAACTTCGGCGCTATTGAGTTTACAAATGATTTCGAGAACGCAACATTCAGCCGCGATGCTCTCACACTCCATCTCGACAAGGAGAACTACGAGAGTTCGCTGCCCAATATCCTCAAAGGAGGCGCACCCCTCGAAATCGGTAAGTTTAACACCAAAACAAAGTAGGAGCAAGTAAAGATATGGCAAATATTGTTATGTTCGGCATCCTTGCCGTTGTCATCCTCGGTTCGGCACTTGTCTGCGTGACAACCACCCGAATCATGAGAGCAGCCACATTCCTGCTGTTCGTACTCTTTGGAGTGGCAGGACTTTATTTCCTGCTCGACTACACCTATCTTGGCGCAGCCCAGATCAGCGTATATGCCGGTGGTATATCGATGATTTATATCTTCGCCATCCAACTCGTTAGCAAGCGCACCCTTCAGGGCATTAGAGAGAGCGTAAAGATCAAGCGCTTCATAATGGGCGGTCTCCTTTCCCTCGTGGGATTGGTCACTGTTGTCGCAGTATTCCTTAAGAACCACTTCCTGCAGACATGGTCGGGAGCAGAAGATGTAGAGGTGCCGATGAGCACAATCGGTCAGGCACTGCTTGGCTCCGAGAAGTATCAGTATGTACTTCCCTTCGAGTTTATCTCGGTGTTCCTTCTGGCATGCATCGTCGGTGGTATTGTTGTAGCACGTAAAGAAGAGGAGAAGAAATAATTATGATACCAGTAGATTTCTATTTTGTGCTTAGTGCACTATTGTTCTTCATCGGCGTGTTCGGCTTCATCACCCGCCGCAACCTTATTGCCATGCTCATCTCTGTAGAGCTGATACTTAATGCTGTCGATCTGAATTTCGCTGCATTCAACCGTCTGCTCTTCCCCGGTCAGTTTGAGGGTATGTTCATGACCCTCTTCTCCATCGGAGTGAGCGCAGCCGAAAGTGCCGTGGCAATTGCGATAATCATCAATGTTTACCGTCGTCTCAACAGCGACCAGGTGAACAGTATTGAAAACCTTAAATATTAAGCGATTGGTATATGGATTATAGTTTTGTTTATCTCATACTCCTTCTGCCGCTGTTCTCATTCGTGGTATTGGGACTTGCAGGCATGAAGATGTCGCACAAGGTGGCTGGATTGATCGGCACAACGTCGCTTGCCCTTGTCACCGTGCTTTCGTATGTCACGGCATTCAGCTATTTCTTTGGCGATCGCTGTGCTGATGGTGCCTACCCCACCATCGTGCCCTTCAATTTCACATGGTTGCCCCTTGGTCAGCTTCATTTCGACCTCGGTTTCATGATCGACCCCATCTCGGCGATGATGCTCGTAGTCATCTCCACGGTCAGTCTGATGGTGCATATCTATAGCTTCGGCTATATGCACGGCGAGCACGGATTCCAGCGCTACTACGCTTTCCTGTCACTCTTCACCATGTCGATGCTCGGACTTGTTGTTGCCACCAACATCTTCCAGATGTATCTCTTCTGGGAGCTCGTGGGTGTCAGCTCCTACCTGCTCATTGGTTTCTACTATCCGCTCAAGCCGGCCATTGCCGCTTCGAAGAAGGCGTTCATCGTCACACGTTTCGCCGACCTCTTCTTCCTCATCGGTATTCTCTTCTACAGCTTCTATGTAGGCACGTTCAACTACGACCTGGCTGCTGACCACGACCTGGTGCTGAAGTTGCATGGTGCAGCATTTGTCCTGCCTACCGCCCTGTTCCTGATGTTTATCGGTGGTGCGGGCAAGAGTGCCATGTTCCCCCTGCACATCTGGTTGCCCGACGCTATGGAAGGCCCCACACCCGTGTCAGCGCTCATCCACGCCGCCACCATGGTTGTGGCTGGTGTATACCAGGTGGCCAGCCTGTTCCCCATCTGGGTGACCTACGCGCCTGAAGCCCTGCACTATGTAGCCTACATTGCTGCCTTCACCGCATTCTATGCCGCAGCCGTAGCCTGCTGTCAGCGCGACATCAAGCGTGGTCTGGCCTTCTCGACCATCTCTCAGATAGCCTATATGCTGGTAGCCCTTGGCGTATGTACCGCCATCGACAACCACGGGGGTGGTCTGGGTTATATGGCCGGTATGTTCCACCTCTTTACCCACGCCATGTTCAAGGCCCTGCTCTTCCTCTGCTCCGGTGCCATCATCGTGATTATCGGCAGCAACTTCAAGGAGTATATGGGAGGTCTGCACAAGTATATGCCCATTACCAATGTCTGCTTCCTCATCGGATGTCTCGCCATCGCCGGTATCCCTCCCTTTGCAGGTTTCTTCTCTAAAGACGAAATCATCACCGCCTGCTTCCAGTTCTCTCCCTTCATGGGCTACTTCATGACACTGGTTGCCGGTATGACCGCTTTCTACATGTTCCGTCTCTACTACGTGATATTCTGGGGCCAGAGCTACTACGAACTTGACCCCGAACACCGTCGCAAGCCACAAGAGGTGCCCTTCGTAATGTGGGGTCCGCTGGTGTTCCTTGCCATCATCTCGTGTGTAGCCGGTCTCATTCCTTTCGGCCACTTTGTTTCGGCTACCGGCCAGAGCTACGATATCCACATCAACGCTCAGGTGGCTACTACCAGCATTGTGGTGGCTATCATCGGCATTGCCCTTGCCACCTATATGTACGCTCCCAAGAAGACTCCGCTGGCCGACACTCTGGCCAAGCGTATGCCTGTGCTGCACAAGGCTGCCCTCAACCGTTTCTACATCGACGATGCATGGCAGTTCTTCACCCACAAGATAGTCTTCGGACTCTTCTCCAAGCCCATCGCATGGTTTGACCGCCGCGTCATCGACGGCACCATGAACTTCATGGCATGGGGTACACAGGAAGCCGGTGAGTCTATCCGTCCATGGCAGAGTGGCGACGTGCGCCAGTATGCCGTATGGTTTATCACGGGAAGTGTAGCTATATCATTAATCCTTCTTTGTCTTTAGAGCATTATCATTATGAGTATATTAACATTATTCGTAGTTATCCCCGTCCTGATGCTCCTCGGGCTCTGGTTTTCCAAGAACCTGGCTCAGGTACGTGGCGTAATGGTAGCAGGCGCCAGCGCCCTGTTGGTCCTTGCCATCTGGCTTACCGTTACTTTTATACAGATGCGCCATGCCGGTAATACCGACCCCATGCTGTTCACCTACAGCGTGGCATGGTTCCCCTCGCTCCATATCGCCTACAGCGTAGGCGTCGATGGCATCTCGGTCGTGATGCTCCTGCTGTCGGCCATCATTGTTTTCACCGGAACCTTCGCCTCTTGGCAGGCCATGTCCAACCACAAGGAATACTTCCTCTGGTTCACCCTGCTCAGCACCGGTGTGTTCGGCTTCTTCATCTCGGTAGATATGTTCACCATGTTCATGTTCTACGAGGTAGCCCTTATCCCTATGTATCTGCTTATCGGAGTATGGGGTACAGGCGCCAAGGAGTATGCCGCCATGAAACTCACCCTGATGCTTATGGGTGGTTCGGCGCTGCTCATCATCGGCATCCTGGCCATCTACTTCTTCAGTGGAGCCACCACGATGAACATCAATGAGATTGCGGCTATGGCCAATATCCCCGAGAATGTGCAGAACATCTTCTTCCCCTTGCTCTTCATCGGTTTCGGCGTGCTGGGAGCCCTCTTCCCATTCCACACATGGTCGCCCGACGGTCATGCCAGCGCCCCTACCGCCGTGTCTATGCTCCACGCCGGTGTGCTGATGAAGCTCGGTGGCTACGGCTGCTTCCGCATTGCGATG